>SFNH01000053.1 GCA_004554205.1 Clostridium sp. | reverse complement strand
GCGGGAAGCCCTGCGGAGATCAACTTAAAGGACAACGACATCGTGAATATGGGCATGGCGGCGCTTGTGGATGCGCCGGTGCTCCTTGTAGGTGATATCGACCGGGGCGGCGTCTTTGCCTCGCTCTACGGCACGGTAAGCCTATTAGAGCGTGAGGAGCAGGCGCGGATCAAGGGACTTGTGATCAATAAGTTTCGCGGCGACAGGAAGATTCTTGAGCCGGGGCTTGCGATGATCGCGGAGCGGCTTCATATCCCGGTGGTCGGTGTGATTCCCATGGAACGGATTGATTTAGACGATGAGGACAGCCTGTCTGAGCGCCTCTGCGGGCGCGGGCGCAGGCCGGGGATTCTCGACATCGCGGTCATCCGTCTCCCCCACATTTCCAACTTTACGGATTTCAATGCGCTCGAGCGGTATCCGGGAGTATCGCTTCGCTATGTGGAGCGGGCGGACTGCCTGCAAACGCCGGATCTCGTTATTCTGCCCGGGACGAAAAATACCATGGCTGATCTTGCCTGGCTTCGCGCCTCCGGGCTGGAGGCGGCGCTTTTGCGCCTGACAGAGGAAGAAAAGACGACGATCATCGGGATCTGCGGCGGATATCAGATGATGGGTGAGCGCCTCTGCGACCGGGAGGGCTTTGAGGGCGTGGCGGGAAGCCGGATGCGCGGAATGGGGCTTTTGCCGGCGGAAACGGAATTTACGGGAACAAAGACGCGGACGCAGATACGGGGAAAGCTCTGCGGGCTTTGCGGCGATCTCGCCGCGGGTTTTGACGGTCTCTCCGTGACCGGCTACGAGATCCATATGGGGGTTACACGCCCGAGCGAGCGCGCGGGTGAGGCAGCATTGCCCTTTGCGCTGTTGGAGGACGGAAGGGCCGACGGCCTTGTGCGGCGGGACGGGCGCGTGATGGGGACGTATCTCCACGGACTTTTCGACAACGATGCGTTTACGCGCGGTCTCATCGCCGCTCTGACGGAGCGAAAAGGCGTATCGCCTGCGATGATGAGTGAGGACGCGCTGCCGGCGGCGGAATATAAGGAGCGCCAGTACGATAAGCTGGCGGCTCTGGTGCGCAGCTCGCTTGACATGGATAAGGTCTACCGGATCATGGGCTTTGAGGAGGGAAAATGATGGCGGACAAGATACGTTTTGTAAAGCCGGATGAGATCGAGGCGAGGAGTATGGAGATCATTGAGAGCGAGATGCCGAAGGGGAACTGGAGCTCGGGGCAGCTTGCGGTGGTGAAACGGTGCATCCACGCCTCCGCCGACTTTGACTACGCGGAAAATCTCTATTTTTCTCCCGGGGCGGTCGAGGAGGCCCTGACGCTTTTTAAGAGCGGTCGACCGTTCACCGTCGTAACTGACACCAACATGGCGGCGGCGGGAATCAACAGGGCGGCGCTCTCGCAGCTTGGGGGCACGGTGCGCTGCTTTATGGCGGAGCCGGATGTGGCAGAGGAGGCGAGAGCGCGGGGCATGACCCGCGCGGCAGTTAGCATGGAGCGGGCGGCCTGTCTTGACGGGCCGGTGCTCGCCGCCATCGGAAACGCGCCGACTGCGCTGATCAAGCTCCATGAGCTGATCGCATCGGATATGTTTCGCCCGGCTTTTCTGGTCGCTGTCCCGGTCGGCTTTGTCAATGTGGTGGAATCCAAGGAGCTGATCATCGGCGATGAGATTCCCTGCATCGTCGCGAGGGGGAGAAAAGGAGGCAGCAATATCGCCGCCGCCATCTTAAACGCGCTGATGTACCAGGTTGTATTCAGTCGCCGGGTGTAACACTTTTTCTTGCATAGCTCGAAAAAGTGTTCACCGTCTTCCTTCACGGTAACAGTTCGCAGCCCCGGAAAGACAGTCCCATGTGACACGCTGCGTTTCCTGCTCGGTCCGCGCGCCGATTAGCCGCCAGTCGCGCAAACTCGCTTCGCTCGGACAGCGCGCTTTGTGGCGGCAGCTAGCGCAGACCTCGCTACGGAAGCCTCGCTATCGTCACCGGGACTGTCTTTCCGGGCTTTGCGGCTGGGAGTGCCAGCCGTGAGGGAGCGTTATGTAAACCATGCTGTGAGGGAGACCGGTGAACACTTTTGCGAGGTGCCCGAGCAAAAGTTTTGCATCCGGCGACCGAACAAAAGAGAAAACCTTAGCCGCGACCGAACAAAAGCGGAACCCCCAGCAACAAGTGCAAGGTTCTACGCTGGACTGTTACCACTCCCCCTTTTTTTGTTCATACCGTCTTGCTAAAATAATCCGGTAACGATATAATAAATCCATCATGCATAGTAAATGAAAAAGAACAGGAGAAATGCCAAATGAAAAGAATGATACAAAAAGCCTGTAGCCTGGCAGTTGCGGTAGCTATGGTATGCTCCCTTGCGGCCTGCGGCGCTTCCGGACAGGGCGGCGGTGCGGGCGAGAGCACGGCGGCGGCTGGCGGAGGAACGGCCCAGGCTCAGGCTCCGGGAGAGAGGATTGTGAACGTAGGCGTGACCAATACCCTTGCCTCCTTAAATCCCCTTTTGTTAAACGGCGGAGAGATCAATAAGTACGCGACAGCGCTTATGTTTCTTCCGTTAATGGAGCTGGATAAGGATCTGAATTTCCAGGGGATGCTGGCGGATTCTGTCACCACGGAGGACAACCGGAATTTTATCGTCCACATCGACGAGAACGCCGTGTGGTCCGACGGGAAGCCGGTGACCGCGGAGGATGTGGCTTACACGGCGCTCCGCCTGGCCAGCCCGGTCGTCAACAATACGGCTATGATGTATTATGTTTTTGAAGGCGTGGGGGACGACGGATTCGTAGAGGAGGGCGCGGAGAGAGTCGAGGGCATTCAGGTCGTCGACGAGAAAACGGTGCGGTTTACGACAAAGGAACCCATGTCTCTTATGACCTTCCAGAATTCCTACGCCCGGTATCTGCTGACACTGCCGAAGCATGTGATCGAGCAGTTCAGCGAGGCGGAGTTATCCACGGCGGAGTGGTTTGCGAAGCCCGATGTGGTAAGCGGCCCGTTCTTCGTCACGGATTACGACACAGACCACTATATTTCCTATAAAGCTAATACCGATTACTGGAAGGGTGCTCCGAAGATCGACAAGCTGAATATCAAGATCGTGGATGGAAGCCAGTTGTATGCAGGGCTTCAGTCAGGAGAGATTGATATCACGCAGCAGACCATGAGCGATATCCCGATGGAGGATTATGAGAGCATTGAGGCTTTGGGGAACGTGAAGGCGGTATACGGCTCTCCGGTCACAAACCAGTCCATGTTTATTCAGACCGGCAATATCCCGGATGTGAGAGTACGTCAGGCGATGCTCTGCGCCATTGACCGCCCGAAGATCCTCGAGCAGCTTATGAGGGGGCATGGCGAGATCACCGATGGATTTCTCTCCAGCGCCAGCCCGTTTTTCGACGAGACCATCACCCCGGTGGTCTACGACCCGGAAAAGGCAAAATCACTTTTGGCTGAGGCGGGCTGGGATGGAAGCCGGGCGCTTCGCTTTTATGTGAATTCGGGGGACAGCACATTTGTCAACGCCGCTGCCGTCATGGTGGCTCAGTGGGCGGCTGTTGGCATTAAGGCGGAGATTAAGACGGTTGACTTCGCGACGCTGATGTCAGTCGCGGGCAGCCGCGATTATGATATACTTGGGGTACAGTACACCTATGCGCCTGTCGATCCGTACCCGGATGTGGCATGGTTGTTAGGCGGCGAGGGAAGCTGGACCGGCTATGGTGACGATGAGGTGAATCAGGCTCTTGCCGCGACCCAGCTTACCAGCGACCCGCAGGAATTAAAGAACTTGTATTCAATCGTTGACAAGAAGGTTCAGGAGGATGTTCCGATGATTTCCGCTTACATCATCAGCGCCCAGGGTGCGGTGAATAAGCGGCTGACCGGAGCAGTTCCGAGTGTTTACGGATTCTTTAACGATGTCCAGAACTGGGACGTGACGGAGTAAGAATCCGGGCAGCAGTGAGGAAGCAGGATGCCGCATTTGTTGGAAGTAGAGGGATTGACCACAGCTTTTTCGACCGATCACGGCGAAAGGATCTGTGTGGATCATGTGAGTTTTCATGTAGATGAGGGAGAGACAGTCTGCATCGTGGGCGAGTCCGGGTGCGGTAAAAGCGTGACCTCACTGTCAATTATGGGATTATTAGGACGGGGCGGAGCCGTGACAGACGGCTCTGTCCTGTTTGCCGGAAAAGACCTGTTAGATATGACGGAGAAGGAGCTCGATAAGCTGCGGGGCAATCGGATATCCATGATCTTTCAGGATCCGCTGACCTCCTTAAATCCGGTGTTTACTGTGGGCAGTCAGATTGTGGAGAGCATCCGCACCCACATGGGTCTGTCCGGGAAAGAGGCGAGGAGTCGGGCGGAGGAGATACTTAAAAAGGCCGGTATGCCGGATCCGCATGGAACCATGCGGAAATATCCGCATACTCTGTCAGGCGGAATGCGTCAGAGAGTGATGATCGCTATGGCGCTCTGCTGCAATCCGGCGCTGTTGATCGCGGATGAGCCGACGACGGCGTTAGATGTCACGATTCAGGCGCAGATCGTCTCGCTTTTGGATAAGCTGCGCAGGGAATCATCCATGTCCATGATCCTCATCACCCATGATATCGGGCTGGTGGCGCAGGCGGCGGACCGGGTTTTAGTGATGTACGCCGGGCAGATCATTGAGGAGGCTCCGGTAAGGGAATTGTTCGCGGGACCGTCCCACCCCTATACCAGGGCGCTTCTTAACACGGTGCCGAGCATTTACGATAAGCGGGACCGGATGTTGGAATGCATCCCGGGAGTCGTGCCGGAAAATTACGATACCATAACCGGCTGCCGGTTTGCGGAGCGCTGCCCGTACAGAAAGCCGGAGTGCGGAGCTTTTCAGCCGATGAGGGCGCTTAATGAGAATCATGGAGTAAGATGTGTGAGAGCGGCAAAAGAGGGTGTGTTTGAAGATGGAGTTTAATGCCGGGATACGGGAAAGTGATCGAATCCCCCTGCTGCGGGCAGAGGGCATAAAAAAATATTATCCCATAAAGGGAAGCATTGTCACCCACACGACCGGACAGGTCAAGGCTGTGGACGGCGTGAGCTTTTCAATCTATGAGGGCGAGACTCTGGGGCTTGTGGGGGAGTCCGGCTGTGGGAAATCTACCGTCGGGCGGCAGATCGTGGGGCTGGAAAAGCCGACGGAGGGAAGAATTTATTATGGCGGTATGGACTTAAGCGCCATGAAAAAAAAGGATCTGGCAAAAATCCGCACGGAGATTCAGATGGTGTTTCAGGATTCGTATTCGTCCCTGAATCCGCGCAAGCATATCTATGAGATTCTGGCGCAGCCGATGCTGTATCACGGGATCTCCACGAGACAGTCTGTGGGAAAGGATGTGGAGCGGCTCCTGGATATGGTGGGGCTTTCGAGAAACGCGCTGGGAAGGTATCCCCACGAATTTTCCGGTGGGCAGAGACAGAGAATCGGTATCGCAAAGGCGTTATCCTTAAAGCCGCGCTTTCTGGTGTGCGATGAGCCGGTCAGCGCTCTCGACGCGTCCATTCAGGCACAGATTCTGAATCTGTTGAAATCCCTGCAGCGGGAGTTAAACCTGACCTGTCTGTTTGTGGGGCATGGGCTGGGAGCCGTCAACTATGTCAGCGACCGGATCGCGGTGATGTATCTGGGGAAGATTGTGGAGATCGGCGGGGCGGATGAGGTTTTTTTAAGCCCGGTGCACCCCTATACAAGGGCGTTGATCGACGCGGCGCCTGTTCCTGACCCGGAGCTTAGGACAGGCGGGCATACCGTCCTTACGGGGGAGATTGGATCGAGCGCCAACCCGCCTTCCGGCTGCCGCTTTCATCCGAGATGCCCCTATGCCACGGAGAGGTGCGTGACTGAGGAGCCACAGCTTTTGGCACGTTCAGGAAAGGCAGCCGGGCATCTGGCAGCCTGCCATTACGGGCATCGGTTTGGAAATGACAAAAAGGAGGAAGGGCATGAGTAAATACATCACGAAACGGATTCTTGCCGCCATTCCCGTGCTTATAGGGATCACGATCATTGATTACGCGATCATGTGTATGGCGGGAAGTCCGCTTGAGATGCTTCAGGGAGCCAGGATTTCCCAGGAGGCAGTGGAGGCAAAAAGAATTGCCCTGGGACTTGATAAGCCCTTCTATATCCAGTACCTGGTGTGGCTGGGGCAGCTTCTTAAGGGAAATATGGGATATTCCATTAAGACCTATCAGCCGGTCCGGGCGATGATCGTGAGCCATCTGGGGCCGACGCTTTTGCTGATGGGGGTCTCCCTTCTTGCCAGCCTGATAATTTCGGTGCCTGCGGGCATTTACAGTGCAGTTCATCAGTATTCTAAGGGGGATTATGCGGTGGTGGCCGCCTCCTTTCTGGGAAGCAGTGTGCCGGGATTTTTCCTGTCCCTTCTAATGGTCTTTGTGTTTACGGTGAAGCTTGGCTGGCTGCCCTCGAGCGGTATGACGACTCTGGGGACGGCCGGCGGCGCCGCGGATGTGGCAAGGCATATGGTGATGCCCGTCCTTGTCCTTGCGTTTTCCATGGCGGGAACCAATATTCGCTATATCCGGAGCGCTGTTCTTGAGATTTTACAGCAGGATTATCTGCGAACTGCCAGAGCCAAAGGAATCGGACGCTTTCTGGTCATCAACAAGCACGCTCTGCGGAATGCCCTGATTCCCATTGTTACGGTGATCGGAATGCAGATCCCTCTGCTCTTCGGCGGGCAGGTAATCATCGAGCAGATTTTCTCGTGGCCGGGTCTGGGGCTTATGACAATGAGCGCGATCGTCAGCCGCGATTACCCGGTCATCATGGGGGTCTGTCTCCTTTCGGCCATTGTGGTGCTGATCGGAAATCTTCTTACGGATATTCTGTATGCCCTGGTGGATCCGACGATACAGCTTCAGTGACAATTTTTGTAAAATGACGTATCGGAAAGGCCTGGTGGGATGATGGACAGAAGAGCAAACAGAAAAAAGATCAGGGATATTGCGGGTGAAAGCTATTCCCAGACTGTTTTCAGGCGGTTTAAACGGCACCGCCTGGCGGTGACAAGTCTGGCAGTCCTGGCGGTATTAGGCGTCGCGGCGCTGTTTGCGCCGATCCTTGCGCCCTACGACCCGGAAGCGTTATCGGGGCCGTTTGGCGCGCCGCCGTGCAGGGAGTTTCTGCTGGGAACGGATCAGATTGGGAGGGATGTTTTCAGCAGGCTGCTGTACGGTATGCGGATTTCGCTGATGGTCGGCGTCCTTGCCACATTGATCTCTACGGTGATCGGTGTGGTTCTGGGACTGATTGCCGGATATTTCGGCGGAGTTGCGGATATGATCATCATGCGGTTTACAGATATGGTAATGTCGTTTCCGTATATTCTGCTGGTTCTGGTTGCGGCTTCCATCTTTGAGCCGGGGCTGTGGAGCATTATTCTGATCCTGGGCTTTGTAGACTGGCCGGGGATTGCGAGGCTGGTGCGGGGCAATGTGCTGTCCCTGCGCGAGACGAATTTTGTAAAGGGCAGTATCGTGGCGGGAATGCCTTTAAGGCATATTCTGTTTTCTGAGATTCTTCCTAATACGGCGGCTCCGATTCTGGTGTACGCGACGTCCGTGCTGGCTCTTTCCATGCTGGACGAGGCGGCCTTAAGCTTCCTTGGCATGGGCGTGCAGCCTCCGGCGGCAAGTCTTGGCAATATGCTGCATGGCGCCCAGTCATTGACGGTGCTTACGAAGCAGCCATGGCTCTGGATACCGCCGGGGCTCCTGATCGTGATACTGGTCATCGCGATCAACTTTGTGGGGGACGCGCTCAGGGACGCCCTGGATCCCAACAGCGGGAGCTAGAGCTTTTGCCGCGGTCGCGGGAAATGCGGCCCGTGTGACACGCTGCGTTTACGACGGACTTTACGCCGCAGCCCGTGGAAGACAGCCCCGCGTGACACGCTACGTTTCCTGCTCGGTCCGCGCGCTTATTAGCCGCCAGTCGCGCAAACTCGCCTACGGCTCGGACAGTGCGCTTTGTGGCGGCAGCTAGCGCAGACCTCACTACGGAAGCCTCGCTATCGTCACCGGGTCTGTCTTCTGGGGCCTTGCGGCTGATATTGTCCAGCCCCGAGGGAGCGCTGTGCAAACCTTGCCGTGAGGGAAGACGGTGAACACTTTTGCGAGCTAATCGGGCAAGAGATAAGTGTTCAACAGGTCTGCGCATTTACTGCGCTGACCGTAAGAAAACGTGGCGGATGTAGGCAAAAATCCCATTGCCGAAGGCAATTTTCATGGATTTTTGCCTGTAACTGTGAAGCTACTGAACAGTTACACCAAAAGTTTTACACCCGTCGACCGAACAAAAACGAAAATACCGCCCGCGACCGAGGTGAGCCGTATGGATGAACTGTTACGGGTGCGGAAACTTAAGGTCACAAGATGCTTGCATTTTCCGACAAAAATACGTATAATGGTAAAATAAATGTGCTGAGAAAAGGTGGCTTTTTCTATGGCGAATGAACAGGCGGATAAAAAAATGGATATTGAGCTGGAAAATCCGGCGGACTTTACAAGCCCGGAGGAGTTGTACCAGGGTCTGATCCGAAGCATTCGGAAGTACCATCCCTCGGATGATATTTCCATGATTGAAAAAGCATATAACATAGCGCGTGAGGCCCACAGAGACCAGAAGCGCAAGTCAGGTGAACCTTATATCATTCACCCGCTTTGCGTCGCCATCATTCTGGCGGATCTCGAGCTCGACAAGGAGACGATCGTCGCCGGCATTCTCCACGACGTTGTGGAGGATACGGTCATGACCTTAGACCAGGTGGAGAAGGAATTCGGCTCCGAGGTGGCGCTCCTTGTGGACGGCGTTACAAAGCTGACCCAGATCTCCTGGTCCATGGACAAGGTGGAGATTCAGGCGGAGAATCTGCGGAAGATGTTTCTTGCCATGGCAAAGGATATCCGGGTAATCCTCATAAAGCTGGCGGACCGCCTGCACAATATGCGGACGCTCCAGTACATGAAGCCGGAAAAGCAGAAAGAGAAGGCGAGGGAGACGATGGACATCTACGCGCCCATCGCCCACCGGCTCGGCATCTCCAAGATCAAGGTGGAGCTCGATGATCTGTCACTTAAATATCTTGAGCCGGACGTGTACTATGAGCTGGCGGAGAAGATCTCCCTGCGCAGGGACGCGAGAGAAGCCTTTGTGAAGCAGATCGTGGACGAGGTATCCGCCCATATGAAGGAGGCGGGCATCGACGCGAAGGTGGAGGGCCGGGTCAAGCATTTCTTCAGCATTTACAAAAAGATGGTAAACCAGGACAAGACCCTGGACCAGATATATGATCTGTTTGCGGTGCGTATCATCGTGGAGACGGTCAAGGACTGCTATGCGGCGCTGGGCGTGATCCACGAGCTCTACAAGCCCATTCCCGGCCGCTTTAAGGATTACATCGCGATGCCGAAGCCGAATATGTACCAGTCCCTTCACACTACGCTCATCGGCACAAACGGGCAGCCCTTCGAGATACAGATACGCACCTTTGAGATGCACCGCACCGCCGAGTACGGTATCGCCGCGCACTGGAAGTACAAGGAGAGCGGAAGCGGTAAGATCGCGGCGGGAGACGAGGAGGCGAAGCTATCCTGGCTGCGCCAGATTCTGGAGTGGCAGAAGGACACCAGCGATTCCAAAGAATTCCTGAGCATGGTAAAGGGTGATCTGGATCTGTTCTCCGACAGCGTGTACTGCTTTACGCCGACCGGTGATGTGAAGACGCTGCCCAGCGGCTCTACGCCGATTGACTTTGCGTACGCGATCCACAGTGCGGTCGGCAACAAGATGGTGGGAGCGCGGGTCAACGGAAGACTCGTCCCCATTGAGTATGTGATCCAGAATGGGGACCGGATCGAGATCATCACCTCACAGAATTCCAAGGGCCCGAGCCGCGACTGGCTCGCCTTGGTGAAGAGCACGCAGGCAAAAAACAAGATCAACCAGTGGTTTAAGACAGAATTAAAAGAGGATAATATCTTAAAGGGGAAAGAGCTGATCGACCGTTACTGCAAGACAAAAGGCATCAATTACCCGGACATCAATAAACCGGAGCTTCAGGAGAAGGTGATGGCGCGCTATGCCTTCCGCGACTGGGATTCGGTGCTTGCCTCCATCGGGCATGGCGGCTTAAAAGAGGGCCAGGTCATCAACAAGATGCTCGAGGAGCGGGCGAAGAAAGAAAAAAAGGAAGTTACCGACAAGAATATCTTAGAGGGTATCAGCGATATGCCGGGCAGGGTTCCGGTCGCGAAGAAGTCGGGAAACGGTATCGTGGTGAAGGGAATCCACGATGTAGCGGTGCGGTTTTCGCGCTGCTGCAGTCCGGTTCCGGGCGATGAGATCGTGGGCTTTGTCACAAGAGGCCGGGGCGTCTCTATCCATCGGACGGACTGCGTGAATATCATCAACCTCCCGGAAGACGAGCGTGTGCGCCTGATCGACGCGGAGTGGCAGCAGTCGGAGGAGGACGAGGGCAGGGAGCGCTACACTACGGAGATCCAGATCTATGCCAACAACCGGATCGGAATGTTTGTTGACATTTCAAAGGTATTTACGGAGAGGCAGATCGACATTACCTCCATGAATGTGCGAACCAGCAAGCAGGGCAAGGCGACGATCATCATGACTTTTGATATTCATGGGATCGAGGAGCTGAACCGCCTGACGGACAAATTGAAACAGATTGAGGGCGTGCTCGATATTGAGAGAACTGCGGGATAACGGACGCAGTTCTTTACAGTTATAAGGGGAGGAAACGGATTATGAGTGATTTTCGGATCAGGACGTGCGTGGTGGGCGGCATCAGCACGAACTGCTACATTATTTACCGGGAGGGCGAAAACAAAGCGGTCATCGTGGATCCGGGGGACAACAGCGCGTATATCCTGAATCAATGCAGAGAGCTTTCAGTGGAGCCGGAGGCGATCCTTCTGACCCACGGTCATTTTGATCACATCATGGCGCTGGAGGATATCCGCCGCGCCTTCCATTGCAGCGTGTACGCGCACATGGACGAGGAGGAGATGCTTCGCGATCCCGCCTTAAATCTTTCCGGCACGATGGGGGCGGAGCAGACCGCCGTAAACGCCGATCATCTGCTGCGGGACGGCGAGATGATTTCTCTGCTCGGGTATGACTGGAAGGTGATCGCCACACCGGGGCACACGTCCGGCTCTGTCTGCTATTACATTGCGTCGGAGGATGTGCTGCTAAGCGGGGACACGCTGTTTGCGGAGTCTCTCGGTCGGACGGATCTGCCGACGGGAAGCTCCGCCGCGATCGTGAGATCCATCACGGAAAAGCTTCTTGTGCTGCCGGACGATACGATGGTTTATCCGGGGCATGGGGAGACGACCAGCATTGCCCATGAGAAGCGCTACAACCCGGTGGCGGTCTATAAGCGGGGACGATAATTGTTACCAATCACAGAGGGGCGTAAGGACCATGATAGGAATTTTACTGAATGACAATGCTTACGAGCAGGACATCAGGGAGCTCTTGATGGCATTTTTCCCGGGGGAGAGCTTTGTGCATGAGTGGCAGGAGGACTTAAGCTTCTGCGTGCGCGGCATTTTGAGCGATGACCGGAAAACCTTTGATCTGCAGGCGGTGTCGAGGGGCGTGCAGGAGTTTCACCCTTGGGACATGACCGAGGGGGAGAAGCGGGAGCTTGCGGCCTTTGACGAGCCGATCGCTGTGGATTATGAGAACCGTTCTGAGACAAAGAATAAGCTCAAGCGCCGCCTCTATGTGATATTAAGATCGCTGACGGGAAAGGATATGCCGTGGGGGACGCTCACCGGCATCCGCCCCACGAAGATCGCCATGACGAAGCTCTCGCAGGGGGCTTCGGAGGAGGAGATCTTCCGGTATATGAAGGAGACATACTTCACAGGCGATGAGAAGATCCGCCTCTGTATCGAGATCGCAAAGCGGGAGCGAAGCCTGTTGTCGGAGATTGACTATAAAAACGGCTACAGCCTTTATGTGGGGATTCCGTTCTGCCCGACCACCTGCCTCTACTGTTCCTTCACCTCCTATCCGATCGGGCTTTGGAAAGAGAGGGTGGGGGAGTATCTTTCCGCTCTGTTTAAGGAGCTTGACTATGTTGCGGAAAAGAAAGGCCGTACGCCGGACACCGTTTATATCGGGGGCGGGACGCCCACATCGCTGGAACCGGAAGACCTTGACCGGCTGATTGCGAGATTAAAAAATACCTTTGATTTTTCCACGGTAAAGGAATTTACCGTGGAGGCGGGACGCCCGGACAGCATCACCGCGGAAAAGCTCAATGTGCTTAAGAAGCACGGCGTTACCCGCATTTCCATCAATCCCCAGACCATGAAGCAGGAGACCTTAAAGCTGATCGGACGGCGCCACACGGTGGAGGATGTGAAGGAGCGGTTTTGTCTTGCGAAGGAGCTCGGCTTTGACAACATCAATATGGATCTGATCCTGGGTCTTCCGGGGGAGGATGCAAAGGACGTGCGCGCCACGATGGAGGCGGTAAAGGAGCTCTCTCCCGACAGCGTCACGGTTCACTCCCTTGCCATCAAGCGGGCGGCAAGGCTCAACACCATGAGGGAGGTCTATAAGGACTTAAAAGTCATAAACACCCAGGAGATGATCGGTCTGACCGCGCAGTACGCGGGAGAGATGGGGCTTTTGCCGTATTATCTTTACCGCCAGAAGAATATGGCGGGCAATTTTGAGAACGTGGGGTACGCCTCCCCCGGCAAGGCATGTATCTACAATATCCTGATCATGGAGGAGAAACAGACCATCATCGGCTGCGGCGCGGGAACGACCACCAAGCGGCTTTTCGCGGAGGAAGACCGCATCGAGCGGGCGGAGAACGTCAAGGACGTGGAACAGTATATCGCCCGGATCGACGAGATGATAGAGCGAAAGAGACGGTTGCTTGCCGATTGATAACAATGTGCTGGGATGGCATTAGAAACATACAAAAATGAGGATGAGTATGAATCCGGATAAAAAAGTCAGGCGAGTGCAAAGCTTATTATACACAAGTGGAGTAGGGGTCATTTTATTTTCAATATGGACAGGACTAAGAGGAATAGAGAGTTTGTTTGAGATCAGCAATGAACTGTTCCGGGAATATGGCACAGGACTGGAAAATACTGTTATATACATCATTCTGTGTCTGTTTATTTTTGCGTTACTTATGTTCTTGACTTTTATGTATGTCTATATTGGAAAAACAGCAATAGATGTCAGCTATGGGAAGAAAAAGGGTAATATGTATATTGTTTTGTCTGTACTGTTAAGCATTGTTTCCTGGCTATCATATATTTCGCAATTTGCGCATGGAGAATTGTTTGAAGTAAAGACAATAGTTTACATAATAATAGATTTGACGTCGAACATAATCCTGATAGAAGTAATTGTCTTTTCTTTATTACTGAAAAAGATG
>SFNH01000052.1 GCA_004554205.1 Clostridium sp. | reverse complement strand
GGCAGCGCCGATGCACTGTGCGGTCAGGCTGTTCGCGCCGGTCACGTAGTTGTGAATCAAAGCGAAGCCCTCCAAAAGCGCCGCGTCCGCGTCCGGGTCCGTGCCCGAGAGAGCAACGTCCCACTGTGGGTCTACATCGTAAGAGCGTGCCGGTGTACTGCGTTGCCGTCTTAATACCGAGAAGCGCTGCATAAATCCCGCCAGACGTGACAGGATTCTGACTGTTTTCGGTCGGTGCTGCATCAAACGTCAAATCTGTAATATCTGCTTTTGTATGAGTATGAACTTTTGCAGCTTTCCCCTCAAGTGCCTGAGAAATCGATTGCATCAGCTCTGCCAGAGCCGCCTGCACCGCTCGGTTCTGAATCGCGTTTGTACTTGTTTCAGATAAGGCATTGTCTACCAATACTCTTGTCGCATTCGCCGCGATGCCGTCAAGCTTTACCTTGTCGGCTGCGCTCATAAGACCATTTTCGGTCTGCGTCGCCGGGTCAATGACAATCTCGCGCCCGTCAAGCTCCTCGATCTTACTCTGCGCCTGAGAAAGCCCCGTTTGCAGCGTTGTAAGAATTGTTGTAATATCAGAAGCCAGTTTCCGGTATGTAACGCTTGTATCCGGGATACTTCCTATAACAGCCTGCAAAAGTTCCTCGTGCAGCGCATTATAGTTTTCCGTAATCTGCCCCTGCAGTGACTCTTTCGTCGAAGAAAGCGTATTTCCCAGCGCCTGAGTTGCTGCAGCACTGGATTCCTGCACATTCTCAATCGCCGCCTGAACCGTCTCAGCTGGGATATCCGTTGTCTTTGCAAACACGAGGTTCGCCGCAATCATCGCCGGGAGCAGCGTCTCGTTAATCCATGTCTGAATCGTAAGACCCGCCTCGTCAAACTTTGCCTTGAGTTCTGCCGCAGTCAGTCCGCCGACGTCGTTCGGCTCGTCTTCCAGCTGCTGAATGATGTTTAAGTTTGTCTCAAATGCCGGTAACGCCATCAAGTCACCCCCGTTTTGTTAAGCGCCCGCTGGAGCTGCCCATATCCGCTGCCGCCTTCAACCGGAACCTCCGGTCCCTGCCCCATGACCGGGGAGGCGGACTGCTGCCCCACCATCTGCGCCTGCATGCCCTTCAATTTATCAATCAGCTCCTGCTTTTTGGAAACATATCCTTCCGGGATACGCTCCAGGTAGTCAACCAGCTCAATTTTCCCCTGCATCAGAAGGTTGTCGAGCGTCTGCACTGTCGTGATCTCGCTCCAATAAGAAGACGCGCCCACGTCCAGTTTAAGACTCATCGGAATCTCATTGAGAATCGAGAAATCAAACGGCTTGTTGAATTCCTCGTTCTGCAGGCTCATACCAAGCGGCTGATTGTTCATCTCCTGTTTGGAAAGGAACTTTACCTGCACATACCGTGTGCCGTAATACACGCGCATCATGTCAAGATAAATCCTGCCGAGATCTTCAATGGATTCATACATGTTGAGCTTCACAAGCTCCAATGGCGCATTGGAAGCCCTCTGCAACGCGATAATTGCCGACGTGTTATCCGGTCTGGTATCGCCCAAAGCCGCATCACTCGCGCCCATAAAGTTCTGCGTGTAGTTGACGGCAAGGTCAATAAACTGCCCGATCTGCGGGCTGATCTGCGCCGGGTCAATGATCTTCGCAATAGAGTTCATGTCCCCGCCGTTGACGCCGATTGCCGCGCCGACGCGAGAGTCCCATTTGGGGATTCTGGTTTTGTCATAGACAATCTTCGGGTACGCCGTCGTCATGAGTGAGATCATCGCCATCGCGAACGCCTTATTCACAAACTTCTGGTTCGGCAGCAGCTGCGAAATCAGCGCCTGTCCGTGATAGCAGTCCTGAATATAATCCCAGTTCATCCACGTAATGGGATAAAATTTCAGTTCCGTGTCCTTGTCCGCTTCCAGCTCCACGTTCTGCGTACACTTGTAGCTGTGGATGGTCCCTGTATCGAAATCCCTATAGAGATACACATACATGGACACCCGGTCGTCGGTCAGCGCGTCCATTTTGTTGTCGTATGCCTCGGAGTCTGCCTTGATGGAATCGATATCGTCCTTTCGGACGCCGTTCTTTTCTGCCAGATTCTTCACATACTCCACCTGCTTGCGCATGGGAATAATCACATACGGCTGCTCCTGCACGTTTCGCTCGTTCGGATTGCCGAAGATAATTCTGGTGTTCTCAATGATCTCCGTGACAATGCCGCCCTTTGCCTCCTGACCGGTCTCCATGTCCGGGTCGAACCACGAATAGGTCGCGCCGTCTCCGTCTACCGCAGCGTTTCGCATGAACTCGCGGACCTTCGTCACGATTTTGTTGCGTTCAAAAAGTTCTGCGAACTGCTTGTTCAGAACGTCCGTCACCTGTTCCAGATCGCCCAGTTCATATCTCGACGTGGAGTTCAGCGGCGTTGCCTGCATCGAAAGGTTGTTCGAGCTGATGGTTGCAATCTGGAACAGCGTCACACGTTTCAGGAAATTGAAGACCGGCGTCGGAAGACCGTTTGACTCCACGCCCTCCCACTGCTTTCCAATGAAGAAGTTCTCATTTTCCTTGACCGTGTCGTATAAATTGATCTGCGTATTGAATGACACGCCCTTGTCATATCGCTTGTAAACCAGTTCCGGTGTCGGTTTTTTCATCTATCTCTCTCCTTCGGGGTCCCATAGGAAAGAATGTTCGCAACGCCTTCGTTGAACAGTTTCATTTCCTCCTCTGCCCGCCGTTCCTCTTCTGTTTTCTCCGGTTCCGACGCTTCCTGCTTATGGCGTCTTTTCCAGACAACCGCCGCAATCAGCAGCAGCACCGAGCCATGCAGCAGAATGAACATGCTGAGAATGCCCAGCAAAATGCACATCATAAGTTCCATAGAAGCCTCACTTTACATATCCGGTGAACCGCACCCGCATATCAACGCCCAGAACCGTCACGTCGTTTGCAATCGAAACGGTATCAATCAGAAGTTTATAATAGACAAACTTCTTCACCTTGAGCTTGACCCTTCGCATATGTGGGCTTGTGTTCGTGTTGAATGTGAAATGGTTGAAATCCACCGAAGAAAATTTCAGGACCGGAGCCGTTACCGTCTTCTCTGCGTATTCGCTCTTCCGGTCCGACCTTGCCGAGACCGTGCATCTCGCGCCAGCCGCCGGTTTCAGACTGACCCAAATGACAGAGCTGTGTTTTCTCTGGTAGTCCGAGCCGAAGTCCATGTTTCCGCTTTCCCAGATACAGTTGATTTCCTGCCCGAGATCGTTGTGGACCAGCTCGTCAAACAAAACCAGCTTTCCATCTGAGGTCCCGAAGTACACATCGTTGCCGTCTCTGCATCCGCACACAACCTTGAGGTTCGTGTATTTATACCAGACGTCTTCTATATACCGGTGAACCAGTGCCGTGCCTGCCGTATCGTTCAGGAACACGTAATATTCCTGTTTGCTGTCGTCATCAAAAATAAATACCTTTTCCGGGTCTGCGCTCTGCAAGGTGCTGCGCACCTTTTCGGAGACAAGCTTTGCGTTTCTCTCGTCTCGGACCGTGGAAGACGTCATCTTCCAGTCATACAGCGCATTTGCGTACATCGAGCGCGGGAAGTTGTAGACCAGTCGGACCTGCCCCGGCGCCTCGTTGCCGATCTCCCGGTTCAGTGGAATCGTATAAAATCCAGCCGTGACCACGCCGTCTGCCAGCGTCGTTGCGGAATACTCTGTGGCATAGACGCTGCCCGGCTTAAAGGTCAGCAGTCTGTCATAGTGCTTGACCATTGCCGTAATCGGCGTGTTTTCATCGCCAACCAGCATTTCATAGAGGTCCGGGAAATACTCTGCCGAAGCAACGCCCGCTTCCGTAATGCCGCAATACAGCGCCTTTGCCGTGCCGTCTCCGTAGAGAAACACTCTGGTATCGTTCGCTCCGTTGAAAAATTCCCAATACCGCATCTTTGTGACCTGCGAGCGAAGCTCGTTTGGCGCGGTATAATAAATTTCGACATTGTTGTTCCCTGTCTGCGGCGCGCTCGAGAACGTTACCGTGCCGCCGGTCGTGTCCTTCGTGACCTGCGAGCTCTGCATAAGTGCGCCGTCCACATAGATCTGGTCAATGCTCAGAAGCTCGCCTTCCGGCAGGACATACTTTGTAGACTCTCCATCCGCTGAAAATCGGACGCGCTTCTTTCCAGTCAGCCGGTTCACATTCTCCAGCGTCGTGCCGCCGCCCTTCGGAGATGCCGCCGTCACTACCAGCGGAATATACCCTTCTACGGTCTGTACGCTTCCCGTGCCGTCCCACGACAGATACTCATGCCCGTTGAGCATATAGACCTTGTTGTTGAACCCAAAAAACGTTGTCGGCGCGTCAGTAATGTTCCCAAGCTTTGTCTTGCCTTCGGAAATCTTCCACACGCCGCCATCCGCCGCGCAAAGTGTAATTTCTTCCCCTGCAACAAAGCCGTGCCACAGCCCGCGCACAGCCCCCTGGAAGGTCTCGATTGCCTGCATGCCGGGGCGCACTTTCAAATGGTGTTGCGGCGTAATCTGCCAGTTTTCCATTCTGGACGCCTCGCCGACCTTCAGCTGCGTGTCGCCGTCCTTTGATTCATTGAGTCCAAGAAACTTCTGAATCTGTAAAACCTTCGCGACATCCGAAGTTACGATTTTTGCCATACTTCCTCCAATTTGGGAAAAGGGCAGCTTGCGCTGCCCTTATACTCAGTTCGTGCCCTCTGCCACGCCGGACCAGTACATGCCGGTCTTCGTCGCTGCCGCACGGATGGTCTCGCCAGAAGCAAGCGTCGGCTTGCTGGTTCCCGAGTACGTCTTCGCGGTATCGCTGAAACGCGGGTCGCTGCCGTCCGTGGTGTAGAGAATCACCGCGTCGGATGTCTCCGAAGTAATCGTCGCGCTGTTCGACGCAATGACGATTGTCGGGTCTGCCGCTACAGTCCCCGTCTTGCAGGCGACGTAGATGCCGTCTGCCTTCGTGGGCTTCACGAAAGCGTCAAACATGACGCGACCTTCAACCAGATCGCCGGAGATGCCAGGCGGGTCGGTGTGAATCTTGTAATCGTTCAGCTTCATCGGGGAAATCGCCGCATTCTTGAAGACGATCATGAAGTATACATCTGCCGGAAGATAGCTGGACGGGACCTTCTTGACGGGCATGCCGTCAAACTCGCCCACAACGCCCTTGACAAGCGCCTTCGTGCCGATGCCCTCGAGCTTGACATACTCGTCGCAGAGCTTGAGATGCTTGTACATATCGTTTCGGATGTACAGCGTTCTTCCTTCCTGCGGGACAAACTTGTCGTCGAGTGCGCAGGTGGCATCCATGATCATACCTGCAATCGTGGACTTCGTCGGAGCAGCGCTCAATGCCGTGTGAAGACCAGCCTTCGTTGCCCAGAGATTAAAGCGGTACTTATCGATGAACGGGGTCACGACAAGACGCATCTGTCTCTTGAGCGTCGTTGCAGCAGTCTTGATGTTGAACTGCTCTTTTGCGTTGCCTTTGTCGATGGTGTAGGTGAACGCCTTGTCCTGCTTCATCTGGAACTCATAGATGTTATCCGTCAGTTCCTGCGGCGTGCCGTAGCGGTTCGAGCCGGAGCGGGTATAATCGTTCAGCGGCGCGACGTCCGGGTCATAGACCTTGACGGTTCTGACACCGACAAATTCCATGTCGAGGTCCTTCGAGAAGGAACTCTGCGTCAGAGAATCCTGATAAAATCTTTCCTGTACCTTGTCGGAATACTTTTCCGCAAGATTGATGGTTTTCGACATTTTTTACCTCCTGTCAATCGTCGCTCAACAGGTATTCAAGGAACGGGTCCTTCGCCGTCTCCTTTCCTTCTGTTTTCGCGGAACCGATACTTTTCTGCTTGTTTTTCTCGTTTTGCTTCATGGCGTTGATGCTCTCCTGAAGCTTTCTGTTTTTCTCTGCGAGCTGCCGGTTTTCATACCGACCGTAGGCGGAGACCAAGGTCTCCCCGTTTCTGACGTCGTCCCAGACTTCCTTTGGAATCTGACCGGGGTCGACGTCCTTGTAGAGCTTCAAGAACCGCTCGATGTCCTGCTGCCGCGCCTGTTCCTGCTCCTGCTGAGACTGTTGATTCCGGCTCCGCTCTTCCTCGAGCCGCTCCGTTCTGGAAAGCCGCTGTTCTGCGTCTTCCCGAAGAACGCGCTCGTGGGCTGCGTCCCGGCTCAAGCCCTGCGAAACATAGGCGTTCTCCCGCACAGACTGTAAAAATGTGTTTCTGTCCGTGCCGGATTTCTGTGCTGCTGCGTCCAGCAGACTGATGATTGCCTCGTTGTCCTGCTTGAACTTCAAAAGCTCGGCATTTTCCTGTTGCAGGTGGTCTCTCTGCTCCAAAATGCGGTCATGGTTCAAGCCCTTTTGTGCAAGCTCCGTGACCTGCTGGCGGTTTACCTGCCGGATTTCCTTGTTGAACTTGAGGTCGAACAGTTCTTCCTGCGCAGCCTCTTGCGGCTTTTCATCAGGTTTCTCCTGCTCTTCCGGTTCTGTGTCCTCCGGTTCCTGCGTGGTTTCAGATTCTTCGGCTACTTCTTCGCTCGTTTCCTCTTCGGTCTGGTTGCCGTCGTCTTCGGAAACAATATCGCTCAGATCAACTCCGAATTCTTCATCCATAAACTCGTTCATTTTCTTCCTCCTGTTTTCGCCTCTGGTAGGGCGTATTCACGGGTCTGGTAGCCCGTTGTCTAAAAACCGTAATATGGGGTAATTTCCTCCCATACGGAGGGTTTCTTCGCCGCGAGCGTCGCAACCAATTCGGAATAACGCTCGTTGAAAAAACTCGCCATCGAGTCGTTCTCCCCCAGAAGAAGGTGCGCCGCCAGCCCGTAGGGCATGATTCCCTGCGCAATCACATCGTCCAGCCCGATCTCGTCGGAGAAGTCTTTCAGCTCCGGGCAGATCGCCCTCTTTCCGTCCTCTCCAGTCTGGAATGTATCGGAATATGGAAATAACTCATGCCGCAGAACGTTCAGAATGCTGAGCGTCCGAAGCCGGTATTCCTGCGTGTCCTGCGTCGACGTTGCGCCGCTCGACTCGTTCTGCTCGTCCATCAAATGAATGGCTCTGGAAAATACCCAGTCTGGCGTTGTCATAACATCCTCCTAAAAGTTCAGATAGCTGCTGTCAGCCTCTCCGCCGGTCATGTAATCGCTGTAGCTTTCTTCATGTTCCTCTTCGTCTACGACGGGAGCCTGCTCCGGCTTTAAGGTCCGAAGCTGCGCGTAATATCGCAGCGCATCCGGTGCGTGCGTAATATCGTGCGGTTCTTTGGCACAGTCCGACGGGTTCTTGTCGTCGTGCTGAATCGCCATCAGATCGTCGATAATCCCCTTGCAGGTGTTGAAAACCAGAAGCCCCGGCTTTCCATCTGCCATGGGCTTTAACAGTTCCTTGACTGCCATCCAGCCCGCCACACGGGAATTATTCGCTTTGACAACCGGAAGTCCGCTTTCCGCGAACAGCTGCGCCATTGTCTTGCCGGTGTCCTTTAAGGTCGACCACATATCAGGCGGCGCAATCGTATACTCCACCCGTTCGCCCGGCGGCGTCGACACAATCGCTGCATTCGCCGCCTGCGAAACAATCAGCCTCGATTCGTTATATTCCCGGTACAGATACGCCCTGCCGTTATAATCAACTGCAATCCACAAACACGCGAACATATCCAGACCGTAGTCAAACGCCCGATACTTCGCCCAGCCGGACGGAATCGCAAACGGCTGAATGACGTGCGTCTTGATCGTGAACTCCGGGAAGAATCCGCCGGACAGCGCATCCCAGTCACCAAACCGGTGTGCCCTTCTGACATCCTCCGGCAGCAGATTCAAAGCGTTTACATAATCCGGAGATCCTTTCAGCAGATCGACGTTATCCTCGACCGTCGCTTTCAGAAACAGATAATCGTCCGGATTCTCTTCCGGCAGAAAATCTCTTGTGACAAAGATTCTCTTCACCCACTGGTGCCCGACGCCGCCGGGGTTACATGTCAGATACACCCGTTTCGGGAAAGGCGTTGCACCACGGCAGCATGCCGCGATACCTCGAAATTCCTGTTCGGTGAACTGCGTCGCCTCTTCAATGAAAATCCAGTCGTATTCCTGGCCCTGATACTTGCCCGTAACCGCCGAGCCGTACCCGTCCATGTTGCCGAA
This sequence comes from Clostridium sp., assembly GCA_004554205.1. Lineage (GTDB taxonomy): Bacteria > Bacillota > Clostridia > Lachnospirales > Lachnospiraceae > Brotaphodocola. The sequence continues at coordinate 3,683 of SFNH01000052.1, read as the reverse complement.
TTTGATGCTGGACCCATTCACAAACGTCAGAAGATGCTTTTGCACGTTGTATGTAGCAAGACTGTCCGGAATCAATTTCAGAATCGGGTCTATGACGGAATTTTCCAGATCTTCATATCTCCGCCTGATAACCAAAATCCGAATCCCCGGATACTCAATGCACCCACCCACAGGCTTTCTCTGTGTGCACCACGACTTTCCACCGCCTCTGGCCCCGCCGTAACAGGTGTACTTCACTCGGCTTTCAAAGAACCGCCTCTGCGGCTCACTGTTCGGGCAGCCAAGATTCAGCGTGATCGCTCCGCCCTTTGCTGTCTGTTTTCTTGCCATAGTGCCCTCCGCCCGCGCTCACCTTGACGCCCGGATTGCTCCGGGACGCCAAAGTAAGGAGGATTGAAACATGGCTGCCGCCAAGGTCAACGCGGGAGTTTTTGGAAAATTTCAGATCTGGTTTCAATCAATGGGGTACGTGTTTTTCTGCTACCCCATCTGGAAATCAGTGGGAAAAGCTCTGAGAGGCGATACATGGGGGAGCTGGATATAACTATACATACTAGAGACCTCGCCCCCTGTTTTTCCGCTACCCCCTCCCATTGCCAGATCGTCAACTGGAGGGCATACCCGGAAACGCCTTCCCGTGCGCATGCCCTCAAAAAAAACGCGCGGGGGCTTATTGGCTCCGCAGCAGGGGGCTTATTGGCAGCACACGCACACGCACCCGCAGCGCCCCAGCTCTCCCGGCATTATGCCGAAAGATAGTAGACCATAATCTATTTATGTCTACTCATAATCGAATAGTTGTGTTAACTACATAAATTTCGGAGTATACTTAACTATTTGTGAAATATTAACGCAACAAAATGGATATTTGGTGGCGTTGACTACTTGAAAGCCGTTTTGGACCCGCCGAACTCAATATTGATCGTCAGCTCTCCGGTGCCTTTGCCTTCGTCCTGCTTATCGACCATCTTGCATCCGTCGAAGTCCTGCTTATTGGCGAAGATGCTCTTGGAAGAGTTCGGACCGGACCAGCCGGGCGCTGTGTTGTACTGTCCGCGAATCCAGGTAGCAAACTTTTTTAACTCGCGCGCCACGTCCATTTTATTCGCCGGAGGACTTTTAATCGCTTTTGACACGCTCTCGGCGTCCATGCCGATTGTGCCGCAGAAATGCCACCAATCAGCCTTTGGGTATTCCCCTGTTTCGACCTTGTGCTTGTAATCATTGATTGCTGCCACTACCTGCTTGTAAGACAGCGGGAATACCGGTTTCCCAGCCATAAAAGCCCACCTCCCCGAACATTTTGAGTTAAAACGCAGTGTGCTGAAATTGCGCTGTACATGGAGATTCAATAAGGGAAATCGGAAACTTCGTTTCCGAATTTCCCGTTTGAATCTCCCCAGATGTATATATACCACAGATTTTTTGACCATAAATAAAAAGCCATTTATAACTTCCCAAAAATATTGATTTTTTCGGGCAAAAAAGCGTTGGAAATGCAGGAAAAACCGTGATTTGAAAAAATTTTAAAAAATAGTGGGCGCAGGGGCTTGACAAGATTCTCCTGTATTTACCAGCTATGCTCTCAGCCTGCTTTTGCACCGAATAAGTGCAAGCATCTGGCATTGTCAGAGGGTGCGCAATTTATGCAAACAATAATGCCAGTACATTGCAAATAATGCTATCGATGAGGTAAAGAAATACCCCGCACAAGATGACCTTGTACGGGGTCTGTGTTCTCCAATTCTCAGTCTTCCAGCGTCTTTTGCAGGTTGTCCAAGATCTCAGCAAGCTTTGCTTCCTTCTTCTTCGGGTCTTTCTCTGCGATATAGTCTTTCAGCATCGCGAGCAGGAACCGAACCCAGCTTTGAAACTGCTTATCTGTCATTCCCATCTTCAATTTCCCTCCTTACTGCATTTAATATACTCTTCCATTGCCTGCCGAAGTACTGTGTTCACTCTGTCTCCATTGGCTGCGCAGGTCTCCCGGAAGGCTTCCAGCAGATCGCGCCGAACCTTCACTGTTTGATATGCCATATTCTCGGCATCCCACTTTTGATTTGCTCGGCGCTGAGCTTCAGATACTGCCATCTCATCACCTCGCTTACATACTATCACAATATGATATGCGTTGTAAAGTATAAAATGCACGAAATATGCGTTACAACTTTGTGCATCCTGCATATTGACTATATGCGTTACAACGTGTATGATTGAGCCATCAAAACGAAACGAAGGAGGAACACACCATGAAAATCATCAACACATCTGGAACCTTCCGCATCATCGACCTGATGAACCAGTATGACGATCTCTATTTTGAAGATCTGAACATCTGCGCGCACCCCTACCTCAGCAGCCTTGTCATCATCGACCTGACAAACGGCATGAAGACCGGCAAGACCTGCACGCGCTGGCTGTTCTCAGTCAGCCCGTGGAAGATGGACGCTGACCGCCTTTGCCTGACCGAATATGTCGAGATGGCCGCGCCGGAATGTGACACACTCTGTGAGCTGGTCGCGTGGCTCAGAGCAGAAAAACCTTTGCACGAAGTCGACGGCCTGACCTTTGAGACAGGCGCGCAGCCGAGCAACCGGACGTTCAGCCCCTTTTCCGCAGTCAAGCCGGTTAAGCTTGGGGAGCGTCTGAACGCGTCGACGGTCGCGAAGGCCATCCGCGCCGGGCAGATTGTCGCGGGCCGCACCGATGGCCGCTATACGGACGATTACGCCGCCGATGCCGCTTATGACTTCTACCGTGGGGACATTGATTTGCAGGCTTTCGCGCAGGACATCTTCGAGCACCCGAGCGGCTGGCGTTTCTGGTGGCGCGACGAAAGCCGAACCGAGATCACCGCCGCCTGTCATACCTTCGATTATAAAACCCTTGCTGTGGCGGTCTGACCTCCCTTGAAAAGCAAAAGCTGCATCCAAAACGGGTGCAGCTTTTGCTTTATTCTCTTCCGACAAGCTCGTCAAGTGTCACGCCGTAAGCGTCCGCAAGCTGGCTCAGCATGACGATGTCCGGTAATGGGTATCCATCCAGCCCGACAAGCTGCAAACGCCCTTCCACGGCTCCCAAAAGCCGCTCGTCAATGCCTGTTGCCTGTTCGATCTGCCCGTATGTCAGGCCGGACTTCTCGCGCTGTGCGCGAAGACTTTTTTGCATGCTTTTGATTATGGTTTTCGCTCCGTCTCCGCGATTATACATACAATCTCTCATTTTACCTCCCCGAACTCCCGAACCCATTGTCCCCGCGTTCCGTCTCCTCGAGTGAGCTGACCACTTCCAGCTCCGGCAGGATGCAGGGCAGTATAACAAGCTGCGAGATCTTGTCTCCCTTACAGACCTTGTAGGGCTTGCTTCCGTGGTTGTAGAGCTTGGCCATGATGCTTCCGGTGTAGCCGACGTCTATGACCCCTTCGCTTGTGATTCCGTGCTTGACGTTCAGACCGCTTTTGCTCTTGAGAAATCCCACGGTGTTTTTCGGCAGCTGGACATGCACGCCGGTGTCAAACAATTCGCTTCCTCCGGGGTAGATGTAAACATCGTCGTTCGCGGAATACAGGTCTAACCCTGCATCATATTCATGCGCCCTTGTGGGCATGATCGCCCACGGTTCCAAAACAATTTTCATTTGTCCCACCAATCCTTGATTGTATCGTTCCGTTCGAAAAACGGCT
>SFNH01000221.1 GCA_004554205.1 Clostridium sp. | reverse complement strand
ACCGTGCTGGCAGACACGGTTTTCAGCTCGTACAGATAGAAGCTCTGAATATGCCTGGCCTGAAGCTCGCCCAGCTTGACGCCGGTTTTGCGAAAGTACGGCACGATCTTTCCCTTTACCATCTGGGTATAGGAGGAGAAGGTTGTTATCTCGATTGAATTGCGAACGACCTCCAGCCACAGCTCCATATAGTCGGCGAAGAGCATGTCGGCGGACAACTCTCCGTTTGACTTGTGCTCGGCAGGGGGAACATAGGTCTGACGCAGCTCCAGCAGCATCTTTTCCGCACGCTTTTTGTTGTTCTTGATCGGCAGTCCTGTTGGAAACCACGGCTGCTTCCGTTTGCCGTTGGCGTCCAAATAGCTCAGGACCATATAATAGTAGTCGTTTTTGATTTGCAGGTGTCCCGCTATCATTCATCAATACCTCCTTTTGCTGACAGCGTATGAACGGGCACCCTTTCGGACCGTATTCATTATAGGGCCTACTCAGATGCCCGTCCAATGTGTCATTTCAGTTCAAATCCGTGTCACGCCGCAGGCTGGGGATTTCCCGCCGAGAGGGCGTAGCGAATCACGTTGATCTTCGGAACGCGGTAGGCGTTTCCGATCTTCATGCCGGGGATATACCCGTCGCCGATCAGCTCGTAGGCCAGATGGCGACTGATTTTCAGCATGGACTGGACCTGGGCGACGTTCACGATGTCGGGGTAATCCGTGAACATCACCTCATACATGGCCTGCAGCTCAGTCTTTGTCACCGAAACCACCTCCTCCGTCGTCGCGCATAAAGCTGTTGAGCCTTCTTTCGACCATGTGAAGCACATAATGGACCTCGCTTTGGCTCAGATTAAAGGACAATACATGTCCTTCTTCGTCAGTGAGATTGATGGTCATTCGTTCGTTGCTGACATCAATATCAGCGTAGTATTTCTTTAGGAATCTGTCGAAGAGGATATCCACCATTTCACAGCCGTCTTTGGAAAACACGTCAATCATATCATCCAGATAGTCCATTCTTCCTTCGTCCAAATCGAATTCAATGATTTCTTTCATTGTAAAATCTCCTTTCAGCGGGCGTCGCGCTCTCGGCGCTGACGCTCCAAATGTTTGTTGTAAAAATCCATGGCCTTGACAAGCGTCTCGGTCATCTGCTTCACGGAGGTGTCCGGGCGGAAAAAGCTGCGGAGCTTGTCTACCGGCACCTTCACATATTCCACCTGATTGCCCTTAACCTCGGACAGAAGCTGCAGCACTGCATCGTCCGTGAGAGTCTGCGCCTCGCTCATGCGCCGCAGCCGCCGGGCCTGGGACAAGGACGGCGTTACCTCATCGCTGTCCATCACGGAGAAGAGCATCTCCTGTTCGGACGGCTGCAAATAGGACAGCTCCACCGCCGGAGTCAGGGCGATCTTGCCCTCATCCACCAGCTTCAGGATGTCGGGGATCAGGTGGGTGAGTCGAATGTAGCGTTGGATTTGGTTGCGGCTGTCCGGTGAATTTTCAGCAAGAGAATCAATACTTTTGATTTGGTGACCAAGTTGGTCACCATTTTCTTTTCGACCCGGCGAGCGTTTTATGGCATCGTATTTCATCTTGTACGCAAATGCTTTTTCCGACGGCAGAATATGCTCCCTTTGCAGGTTGCTGTCCACCATGGTGATAACAGCCTCCTCGTCCGTCAGGTCACGGATAATCACCGGCATGGTGTCCATCCCCAGTGCCTTGCACGCTGCCAGCCGCCGGTGGCCGGAGATCAGCTCATAACCGCCGTCAGGCAGCGGCCTTGCCAGTGCCGGAGAGAGCACGCCGGCATCGGCAATGCTCCGCATGAGCTGCGCCATTTCCTCGTCCTCCTTCACCTTGAAGGGGTGATTTCGAAAAGGTGTGAGGGCAGCCAGCGGGATTGCCTCCACCTTTGGCTTTTTCGCATCGAGCCGTTCCTCCGTGCTCATAAAAAGCTCCTCATACCCGGTCAGCCCCAAATCAATCAATCGGTCGTTCTTCATCGAATCCTTCCTTTCATCGTATAATCGTCTTGTCCTCTTGGGGCGGCCGCTGATTTCGCAGCACCTGCTTCTCCCGCGGGGAGAGGTAGGGGTCGTTTTCCACCCACGCATCCAATTCACACACCAAGAGGTCTTTCAGCTTTGGGTTATCCTCAATCATGTTATAGGCGGTTTGCTTTTGCTTCCGAAGCCGGGAAAGCTCTGCGGTGCAGGCAGCGCAGGACTTTTTCAGCTCGACCCTCTCCGCAGGATCGGCGCAGCCTCGCTGCTTATTGCGAATTTTTCTGCGTGCAGCGGATATTGCATCCATCTCC
>SFNH01000220.1 GCA_004554205.1 Clostridium sp. | reverse complement strand
TTCAGTCTCTCCTATTATCAATCTCGTCCAGCCTCCTGTTGGTGAACAGGAAAAACCGGTAAATCAACAGCGTAGTTACCATCGTAAAAATAGTTTCCGGAATAATGATCTCCTTTGCGTAGTAAAAAAAGTCGGTCCGGTTGCGGATCAAAAAGCGCAGCACATAGATATACAAATTGTAGATCAGTTCGTTTACAAGGCTCAAAACCAGCGGAAGGGTGATGTAATCCTCGTAGTAGTATTTGGTGCAGATCCCGTTAAAATAGCCGATATTTATAAAAAGTAGCGTATAAAATCCAAACGGGCCGCTGTAAAACAGATCGAGCAGGATCCCGGAAAACAGTCCGTAATACATCCCGGCCTCTTTTCCGTAAATAAATCCGAAGGAAAAGGTCAGGATGAGGAGCAGGTTCGGGGAAGCCGCCAAAAAAGGTATCAGCGGGAAAATGCAGTTCTGGATGGTAAACGCCAGAATCATCAAAAGCACATTGATCACAATCCGTTTCATTCCGCTTCTCCCTGCCCTTCGCCTGTCAATTCGTCCTTTAAGACCGTGATCACCAGAACTTCCTGAAGGCTGTCAAACTGCGCCACAGGCACCAGATAGCCGGACTTTGTAAGCCTTGTCTCATCGGTCGTGATGTCCGAGGCATAACCGATCAGGATGCCCGGCAGGAACTTGGAGCTGATGTTGGAGGTCACGATCCTGTCGCCCTCCTTGATGTCGCCGTCCTTGTCAATATTGCTTAAGCGCAGCCGTCCCTCGCCGAACAGCGTCAAATCTCCCGACACGATACAGGTAGCCCCGGACTGCTGCGCCATGCCGCTTACCCGGCTCACATCGTCAATGATGGAGCGCACCGTCGCATAGTTCGCTCCCACATCGGTGACGATCCCCACAAGACCGCCCCCGGCAATTACGTTGGCGTCCACGCGCACACCGTCCGCGGAGCCCTTGTCAATGCGGAATATCTGGAACCAGTCGCCCGAGTCCTTCGCGATGACCCGCGCGCCGATCTTTTCATACTGCATGTACTCCTGGTCGAGCTGATACAGTTCCCTTAAGCGTTCCAACTCAAACTGCTCCGCCTGAAGCCTGCTGTTCTCCTCCACAAGGCTGTCGATCTGCGCCTTTAGCTGCTCCTTTTCACTCATCGCGGACTTTAATGTACTGTAATCCCGAATGCCGTTGTACAGCGAAGTCCCCACACGGTTGACGCCGGACTGGATCGGGTTTAAGAGAAAGCCGATGCCGTTTCTTAAGGGGTTTAAAAAACCGTCTCTGACCGAGGTGATCCCGATCAGCACAAGGCAGAATACAGAAAGAGCAATTAAAATATATTTCCCACGTTTTGATTCCATCTCTCATAATCCTCGTTCTTTTAAACTCACATAGGAAGTGTCACCGATAATAATATGATCGAGCAAAGGCATTCCGATTACCTTCCCGGCCGCCCGCACCCGCGCGGTAAGCTCAATATCCTCTTTGCTCGGCTCCGGATCGCCGCTCGGGTGGTTATGGACTAAGATCAGGCTCACAGCCTGGTGGCGCAGCGCCTCGACAAAGATCTCTCTCGGAGTAGTGACGGCTGAGCTCACCGTGCCCTTGGCAAGCAGCACATCGCCGATCAACACCTGTCTGGTATTGAACATCATCATGCGGAACTGCTCCTGCTCCATATGGCGCATATCTTCCCGATAATACTCCGCGACCTGGCCGGGATCGTGAAAGATAAGTGGACGCGCGATGGCTTTTTTCTTCCAGATCCGCCTGGAAAGCTCGCCGATGCACAAAAGCTGGATCGCTTTCACCTTTCCGATCCCCTTGACTGCCGTAAGCTGAGAGAGGGAAAGGTGCAGAAGCCCCAAAATCCCCTTGTCCGGCCCGCCTAAGGCGAGAATCCGGTTCGCGAGCTCAAGGGAACTCTCCTCCCTCGAACCGGTTCGGATGATCACCGACAAAAGCTGCGCGTCGCTTAAGTGCTCCGGCCCCTGCGCAAGACACCTCTCGTATGGGCGCTCCGCGTCCGGCAGATTCTTCATTTTCTGATGACTCATAAGTTCGATTTCTCCCTTCACGCCTCTCCAAGTACAGATCCGGGAATGAACTTCTTTAAGTTTACCACAAATCAGAAATCATGTATACTATATTTTTATTCTCCAGATGTTTTTACGTAACGGTTCAGCCATACGGCTCACCTCGGTCGCGGGCGGCGTTTTCGTTTTTGTTCGGTCGCCGGCCACAGTCTTCTCTTTTGTTCGGTCGACGGATGTAAAACTTTTGCTGTAACTGTTCAGTGCCTTCACAGTTACAGGCAAAAATCCATGAAAATTGCC
>SFNH01000219.1 GCA_004554205.1 Clostridium sp. | reverse complement strand
GCACTGACCGAAGTTGCCGGCGAGAAAGCTTGGAACGACACGGATACCGAGTTCGGCGAAGATCAGTCCATCGAGGACCTGCTGAAGGAAGGCACCGGCCACTCCGATTTCGCGAAGTTCAAGGTGACCGTTTCCTGGGGCGGCAAGGACTACGACCTGAAGGATGTCATCACCGATCCTACCTACAAGGGCAAGGCATATGACGGAAGCTACGAAATAGGATTCTCCGGAAACCTGGAAAACCAGCGCAGCGCAAAGACCGGATGCATCACCTGCTTCGGCGGATGCTACATGGGAATCACTTCCGGATTCGACACTCCGATGATGATCGAATACAAGCCGGCAAACCTTCCGGACGACGGCGAAACCGTAAAGGTTACCTATACCCTGGTAAAATAAGGGTTCACGAAGGGAAAGAATCCTGCACAGCCACAGGATTAAAAATCAGGATTGCAAATGCAGATAAAAATCGGGAGCTGCCCGCGGGCAACTCCCGATTTTTTTGATTTACCGGCTTTGCTATTGCAGCCGGGCGGGGAGCGGGGCGCCGGTGGGTCTCCGGCAAGTTGGGCGTGGTGCTCCGCTCCCCGCGAACCCTTGTTCCTTCGTCGTGGGGCACCATGTCTCTAGGGTCGGATGGGCCTCCGGCCGCCGAGGGATTCGACACCATGCCCGCGCCACTGGTTCGGACTTTTCGGCCTCCGGCCCATGGGCGAGGCTGTCGCCGGCTTAGATAGCCTCCAGCCGGGGGGGCGGGGGCGAGACGGAACTGGATGAGCCTTCGGCCGGGGGTGAGTGTGGGGCACCGCCTGAGTGGTGGAGCCTCCGGCTGAGCGGGCGTGGTGCTTCACTCCCCGCGAACCCTTGTTCCTCCGTCGCGGGGCACCACGTCTCTGGGGGCGGATGGGCCTCCGGCAAGTTGGGCGGGGTGCTCCGCTCCCCGCGAACCCTTGTTCCTTCGTCGCGGGGCACCACGTCTTTGGGGGCGGATGGGCCTCCGGCAAGTTGAGCGTGGTGCTTCACTCCCCGCGAACCCTTGTTCCTTCGTCGCGGGGCACCACGTCTCTAGGGTCGGATGGGCTGACCGCCCGGCGCTTCCTAAAAAGTGATGCATGAGCTCCTGTTTTTCTACTCCATGCATCAACCTCATTTTCAATGTTGATGCATGTACCCTCTTTTTTTCATCTCATGCATCACTCCAATCATTTCTACACTTCATTTCTTCTACTTTGACTTCACTTAAGTGAAAAAGTGATGTACGAGTCCCTGTTTTCTGCTTCCATGCATCACATACCTCCGGTTCCCCCAAGCATTTCATCCCAATCTACCCAACGGCCGCGAGGAAAAGTGATGCAGGAACCTCTTTTCGGAGCGTTCCTGCATCACTTTTCCACCACTTCCCGGCAAGCGGCCCGAATTAGAGGTGCGCCGAACCCGCAGCATAGCCTGCACCCAAGTACACGATCGAATTGAATCGGGGCGCACCGCATCCGGGCCGCGTTCAGATGAAAAGAGCTGCACGAAGGGGCGTGGGCCTTCGTGCATCTCTTCTTCTCATCATAATTCCAAAGGAGAAAGAATTGACGACGAATGCTTCCTCTGCCCCTTTTCGTCGTCAATTCTAATCCTCTCTGAAATAACCGATTACTTCTTTTTCCGATAAGTAAAACTGAGTACTGCGCTAAGAAGCGTTTGCACAACCAAAATAAAAATAAGGGCACGAACAATCCCGGTGATTTCCTGTTGGTTTGCCGCAATAGAATTCCGGTACATCCAAATTATCGGAAGTTCGGAAAGCAAACTTATGCAAAGTAGGTGATATGTATTCCCATAGGTTTTTCAATCATATTTTTTTATTGCCTGAATGTATCGCATTTGCACCAATATCGAAATTCCAACAAGTGCACACCCGATAATAATCTCAATATATCTTCTCATCGCTCCGCCCTCCGCTTTATACACAGAACACCACTTTCTTTCATTCATTTTCATAATTGTACCATCTAGAAATTAAAATAACATTGCTATACAAAAAAAGTTTCTTAAGATTTCTTAAGAAAAGAATCTTGGGTACTCCCGCCCCGAGGTTCGCGCTCGGAAACCGAGTTCATTGGCTTTGCGGGCAAGCGGGCGCGAACCGGATCGGCCGCCGGGCCGGCTTTTCTGCTTTTTTCGCCCCGGGGTTCGCGCTCGGAAACCGAGTTCATTGGCTTTGCGGGCAGGCGGGCGCGAACCGGATCGGCCGCCGGGCCGGCTTTTCTGCTTTTTTCACCCCGGGGTTCGCGCTCGGAAACCGAGTTCATTGACTTTGCGGGCAGGTGGGCGCGAACCTGGCCGG
>SFNH01000218.1 GCA_004554205.1 Clostridium sp. | reverse complement strand
AGAAGCTCGTTCCGACGGCAGAAGCGCATACTTATTATCTGTTTGAGGGCTGGTTTAATGATGCTAATAATAACCGTAAGCGTGATAATGATGAGCCGCTTTATACGGGGGCTGAGCGATTTGCGGACAACATGACCCTGACCGCCTCCTTCGTGGAGGATCCGACAAAATGGATCGATGTCACGCTGAAGGCAGGAGAGCACTGCACGGGGGCTCCGGTTACCGTCCATATCCCGTATGACAAGACATGGGGAGATATCGGAAGCGTCGGCACCGGAAGCATTCCGAACTATCTGACAGACATAGAGGCGAATTATAAGCCGGACGACTGGTACGATGTACAGACCGGTACCCCTGTGGAGAATACGGCACGGCTTGCGGATGGCAAGGTTTATGAGTATCGTGTTTATGCGGATCCGGCTGTATTCGGCACGGATGTGGCAGCGCCGGTTGCCAGCGCGGGAATCGGTGCGGACGGCAAGGGCAGGATCACTGTTCCCGGGACGACGACAGGGTATCGCTATATCCTCGCAGATCCGGACGGCAAGATCGTGAACGTGCTGCAGGGCAATGTCTCCGGGCGCGTATACTTTGAGGGTCTGTATCCGGAGACGCGCTACACGGTATACGAGGCGCTTGCCACGGTACAGGCAGCGGTCGGAAGCCCGATCAGCAGCGTGACCGGAACGATGAGTGATCCGACCGAGGTGCTGGTGCCGGTCGTGGAGACCAACTACCAGATCCTCTATGATGATGAGAATGAAGGGAAGACAGTCCTTAAGATCAGCCCGGCGGACAAGGCCTCGGACTATGCGATTCTTAATGAGGATGGAAGTCTGGCAGCAGGCTGGAAGACCCCGACCGGCAGCAGTCCGGCCGCAGTGGCCTTCTCGAACTTAGGATACAACGAAAATTATGTGGTGGTCGCAAGGCCGAACGGCGCGACAATAGCGGAAGCGGATCAGTTTGGCGACGGGACACCGATCACCACGGATCCCGGCGGAGAGCTGGAGATCCCGAAGTATACGGTGGAGGCAGTTAACGGACAGGTGCTCTCGGTCGGCGGACAGCCGGTTGGCGAGGACAGCTATGATGAGGCTGAGAGTGGCGATAAGGTGGTGCTTCGCGCTGACGCGCAGAATGCGGCAGGACGCTCGTTTAAGTACTGGAAGATTCTTGTCGGCACGGTGCCCGGTCTGTCAGACACGACAACCGCGCGGGAGGTGAGCTTCACCATGCCGAAGACAAATGTCGTCATGGCTGCGTGCTATGAGGATGCTCCCGACACATTGACGATCACGCACGAGGTGCGCGGCGGAAACCGTCACGAGATGGCGCTTGACCCGGAGGCTGCAGAGACCTTAAAGAGCGCTGCTCCGAACGGGCTTAAGACAGATCTGGATAATACGCTCCTTACCACGAACGGAGCGAACGTCACCTACAAGGTAGTCTACAAAAAGACCGCCGTCAAGGCGACGGAGTCGAACGCGATCAAGACGGATGGAGGGCCCAATGACGCATATAGCGATCATCCGGACGCATACCGCTGCGCATGGGGGCTCGATGTGTCAGTCGAGCGCTATGTAAACGGCAGAAGAGTGGCTCCGGCGGCGACCCCGTCAGATGCGGACCTCGATACGATCGTCCAGCTCGACAGGGAAGACGTGGACATGAAGGATTACTGCCTGTATAAGATCGATGAGGACGGAAGCGTGTCAGCTGTGAATTTGACGGGGGATCCGGAAGAGAGTGGTGGTTTGTTCCGATTTACGGCACATGCGGGCTCCAGATATGTGCTGGCATACGCAAGAGCGTATTGGCTTACCTTTTACGATAACACGGCACTTGAAAAGTTTAAGCACCCCTTCAAGGTGTACCGCGGGGAGAGCCCGTCGGACAGCGCATACAGTGGCGATGACGCCTATGGCAAGATAACACCGCAGCCAGACTTTGTGAATCCAGCCGACGGCGTCGCGTACACCTTTGTGAGCTGGAGCTACAGCGAGGACACAGATGATCGCTTTGCAGATGGAAGACCGATCCTCAGAAAGACAAATGTCTATGCCTTCTATGAGAACAACGGCGGCGAAGTGCTTGATGCGAGGAAAGAGTTTGAAGATGAGATAAAGAAAGCGCTCGATAAGGCGGCGGATTACTTCCTGAAGGCTGCGGAGGCAGAAGAGATGAAGAAGTTCATCAGGGAGGCTCAGGATGTATTTAACACAAATGGAGCGACCATTGAGGAACTCATCGAAGCGCTTGAGGTGCTGAAAGAAAAGAGCAAGCCGTTTGATCGCATCCTTGAGACGCGATATGCGCATTACAATGAGATGAAGGGTGGAAACTCCGGCAGTGG
>SFNH01000051.1 GCA_004554205.1 Clostridium sp. | reverse complement strand
GCTGCCGCCACAAAGCGCACTGTCCGAGCGAAGCGAGTTTGCGCGACTGGCGGCTAATCGGCGCGCGGACCGAGTAGGAAACGCAGCGTGTCACACGGGACTGTCTTTCCGGGGCTGCGGCGTAAAATCCGCCGGAAACGCCGCATGGCTGAACTGTTACCTTTTTCTTGATTTTTAATGAAATTCATATTCCTTTTGTACCCATTTATGTGATATAATAATAGATACGGATAAACTTAGCTGAGTGAAAGGAGCAGGAAATGAGCCATATGAAACGGAAATTGAGCGTTCTGCTGATAGCGGCATTGCTCTTGTCGAGTATGCCTACACCGGTCTTTGCGGCAGGAAGTAGTGGGGCAGCCGCGAATTTGACGGCGACCCCCTCCGAGGCGGACAGGGACGAAGAGATCTCAGACGAGGACGAGCTGCTCGCCACTGCTTCCGACGCGGACGGGGAGACAAATTTCCTCGGCCTTACGCCGGACGAGATGCCTGCCGATCCCTTTATGGGTATTTCCCTGTTTTCGGCAGAGAACGGGGAAGACGGGAGCGAGGCGCCGAAGATTCAGGAGATCTCCCAGCGGGACTGGAGCAAACAGGATCCGATCAGGGCGATCAGCTTTACATATGAGACTGTTTCGGGCAAGGAGAAGTCATTTGCCCTGACGGATGATATGAATGTCACCTACGGCATTTTGATCGAATCGGGCAAGGAGTTTTCCCCGACAGACGCATCGGATTACGCGGTCGGTTTCTATGTGCGGAATCTGTATATTACGGTAAAAAACGGGAGCTCAGGCGAGCAGGTCACCTTTTATCCGACCTCCATCGAAAATCTCCAGTGCAAAGTGACCGCGGAGCTGACAAGCAGAAAGAAGTTTGACGCGGGCAGGGGCGTATGGCACTGTGGGGCGGATGATGACGCTGTGTGGAACGAGCTCGGTGAGAGTGAATACACCATCAGCCCGTCCGGCTCTGCCCTGACGATCAAAGTGACCCAGGCTTATGCCATGTATGCCGCGTATTCGACGCAGGTGACAGAAACGGGCGGAGAGGGAAAGGCAGTCCTGTTTTACTCAAAGGATGATGCAAGCCTGGGGGACATACCGCGGCAGGACGCAGAGGCAATGAAGGAAACCCTGCAGCGCCTTAATGAGTTTAAGACGGAAAATATCGAGATCGTCCCGCTTGAGACGAACGATAACACCGGTTCGGAAAAGCAGAAAATGAAAGACAAGCTGCGTGATATGTTCTCACAAAACGGCCCTAATAGCCTCTCCTTCGTATATTATTCGGGGCACGGCGGAAACGCCGCGGACCAGTCCTCATATCTGGCGCTCGGAGGCGAGGGAAACTCAGTTTTTGCCTCTGAGCTCAGGCAGTGGCTGAGCAGCTATGATGGGAAATTCACCGTTGTGCTCGACTGCTGCTATTCCGGAGGAATGCTTCTTGCCATGAATGACGGCGAGGAGGATGAGAGCGGGGACGGATACCGCATAGCGCAGTCCAGGGAGGAGGCGGAGGCGGTGAGCGCCAGGCTCGCGGAGGCCTTCCAGACGAGCGTTACGGGATATGACCCGTCGCGTTTTTCTATCATCACGGCTGCCTCCTATCTGGAGACCAGTATGCAGTATGCTTCCGGAGGGCAGCTCACAGTCGCGCTTGATCACGCTCTGGGATATGACAGGTATAATGCCTTATACAATACCTACGCGGCAGATACGGACAAGGACGGCGTCATTACCATGAAAGAGTTGTCCGGTTTTTACAACAAGCAGGCGATGGTATCAGACGCGACGTTATTCCCGGCGGAGAGCACGGAGCCTTTATTTACATATGATAGTAATACATACGGCGGAGTTCCTGCACTGTTTGACGCGGGCTTTGACGACAGCCTTGACAAGACGAAACGTAATGTCACTCTCACGCCGGGTGGCGATGCTTACAATTTGAGTGTGACAACGAAGGTGAAAAATCTTTCTGACGACGACAAAACCTTTAAAGCGGCAATCTTCCCGGGAGAGTTCATGCTTCAGCAGCTTTACCTGGGAAGCGCCGGTGACATCAAAGCTTTTATACTTGAAAATTCGCCCTCCGATGCGATAGATTATCAGCTTTTTGCTGATTCTCTCACGCTTGCGGCAAATCAGGAAGGACAGCTTTCATTCAACGGGACGATCCCGAAGAACTTCGTAGACAGCGACGGATACCTGCTGATCCGAATCTGGTGTGAGGACGGCGGGAACAGCGATTTTGTAACCCCGTCCATCATCCTGAAGGCGGGAACGCGGATTGACGGTTCGACTCAGACGGGAATGAATCGGGACGCGCTCAAATTCAAAAGCCCGGTACAGACTGCAGCTTCCGCGAATGCCGTGACTATCTCCACGAAGAGCCTGCTCCCGATCACAGTCCGCTTTGACGCGGAGCCGGTAGATAAGACAGGGGCGGCGGACTGCAGGCTCACGCTAAAAGCTTACCGGGATGGGGAAGCTGATCCGGTCGCGACAATCTATGAGAATTACCTGCCATCTTATGGGCGTTATGAAATAGATGGAGCGAGAGGCGGACAGACAAGCACCTACGAGTATGTATGGGATCTGAAAAGTGGCACCGGAACTGCAAGTGGACTGGGGGAAGGTACATACCGCCTGGAGCTGACCTGTGACTATACGGACGGTGGAACACCTGCTCAAGCGACAGCGACGACCTATTTTACGGTAGCGGAAGACGCCGCTGACAGGCTGATCTCCGAGTACACGTTGGGAATGGACAAATTCCCCGAGCTGCAATCCGGTCTCGAGGTGGATATCACATATAAAGAAGCTACGGAACGGATGCAAAATTTTTTGAAAACTTCCTATGCAAACGAGTATTCGGATGAACATACATATAAGGTGACGGGCTGGAAGCATCGTGAAAATGCCGCTGCCTCCTGGTCAGAAGAGATACTGCCGGACAGTGAGGACGAGATGCCGGCCGGTGATTACATTATGTCGCTCAAGGTGACGATACCGGATAACGCGAATGTGCGTTTCACTCCGGACTGCGTCTTGAATATCCCGTGGCATGAGGTGGATAATAAAAATGTTTCTACCGGCGGCAAGACGATCACTGCCGATGTGCACCATCGAGTGCCGGATATTTCCGGGAATGATATCCGTATCGAGGGCGAGCTGAAGGCAGGTTCCGAGGTCAAAATAACCAGTACAAACCAGAATGCTGATGTGTTGTGCGTGTATCCGATAACAAATACGGAGTACGGCGACAGGATCAAGCCCAACGATCAGGGTAAGTATAAGATCGCGGAGAATGCGGACAGAATCGAAGTTACCCTGGTTTCAAAGGGTTCCGGCTGCCATTGCGGCGCTTACACCAAGTCATATGAAATCGCACCGCCTGCGCTTCGCCTGGTGAGCGCGCCTGACCAGACCGTTTATATCGCAAAAGGGGCAAGCACCCTTGATCTAAGCGGAGCGTCCATATCGCGTGACGGCGCTGAGGCGCTTCCGCTGACAGCGGATATGCTGGAGGGCTGGTCTGATTCTTACTTGAAGACTCCGGGCGTTTACCCGGTCACCGTCGTATATGACGGGGTGAAGCTTGAGGCAGCGTTTGAGGTTCAGGTCGTCTACAGCAATGACGGCTCCAATCTGAAAGTGGATAACGACATACGCTTTTCCTTCAGCGAGGATGGCATTGTTAAGGGCACGTTTTCCGTCGCGGCCTATGATGAGCATCCCGAGGATATCGGGCTTATCTTCACAAGAAAGGATACCGCGACAAGTCCCACAAGCGGCGCCATAGGGCTTGATTTTGCCCTGAAGGATATCGTGCGCAGCGACGACCGGGCGAGTATAACAAGACTGGAGGACCTTTATGCTGTGGGGAATTCGGGCGAGTTTGGCTTCCTCGTTCCGTATCCTAAGGGAACCGGCATGGCGGACAGCTTCTCGCTGACAGAGAAGGACGGAAGTTCGAAGGCTTCCCTGAAAAAGACGGCAAGGGGCTTATGGCTCACGGTAAACAGAGGCGGACGCCTTGAGATCACCTACAAAAAGACAGGTTCCTCATCCGGCGGCGGCGGCAGCAGCAGCACGACGAGCAGCTCGTATCGGTCCGACTGGAGCTATGTGGTTGGCGAGGACGGTACGGGCAGATGGGTGTGCAGGCTTCCCGGCGGCGCCTATGCGTCAGACGGCTGGTATGAGCTCGCCTGGAACGGAGCGAACCACTGGTACTATTTCGATAAGAGCGGGACGATGCTGACGGGCTGGCTCTTAGCGGACAATCGGTGGTACTATCTGGATAAGGACGGAGCGATGCGCACCGGCTGGCTTGAGAAGGACGGAAAGTGGTACTATTTCAATAAAAACGGCTCCATGGCAGTAGGCTGGATTCAGGATAAAGGAAAGTGGTACTATTTCGATATCACTGGAGCGATGCTTACGATCACTGTCACGCCCGACGGTTACGCGGTGGGCGCGGACGGCGCGTGGCTTGGAAAGTAAGCGCACATTATCGGAGAGGGGGTTTCGGGCATGAGTGTGAGAGAGGCGCGGGAAGCGTGGGAGGCAGAGTATTTAAGCCCGTACGCGGCGTTGAGCCGCGATACAGAGGGCAGGGATGTGCCGGAGGAGCTGTGCGATATCAGGACAGAGTACCAGCGGGACCGCGACCGGATCCTGCATTGCAAGTCATTCCGCAGGCTCAAGCACAAGACTCAGGTCTTTCTGGCGCCGGAGGGCGACCACTACAGGACCAGACTGACCCACACGCTGGAGGTGGCGCAGATTGCGAGGACGATCGCGCGCGCCCTGCGGTTAAATGAGGATCTTGCGGAGGCGGCCGCGCTCGGCCATGATCTGGGACATACGCCGTTCGGGCATTCCGGGGAGCGCATCCTCGACGAGATCTGCCCGTCCGGCTTCTCCCACTATAAGCAGAGTCTGCGGGTCGTGGAGGTGCTCGAGAAGGACGGCACGGGCTTAAACCTGACAAAGGAGGTTCGGGACGGAATCTTAAACCATCGGACCAGCGGCCATCCGTCCACTCTGGAGGGCTGCGTTGTGCGCCTCTCGGACAAGATTGCTTACATAAACCACGATATCGACGATGCGATCCGTGCGGGGATCTTTAAAGAGGAGCAGATTCCCGCCCGGTTTACGGATGTGCTCGGACACAGTGTTCGGGAACGCCTGAACTTAATGATTCACGACATCATTGTCCAGAGTATGGACAAACCGGCGATCTGCCTGTCGCCCGGCATCGAGGAGGCGATGAAGGGGCTGCGGAAGTGGCTGTTTGAGAACGTTTACACCAATGAGGTGCCGAAGGCGGAGGAGGGCCGCGCGCAGCAGCTCATCGTGTTCCTCTATCAGTATTACATGGAGCACACGGACGAGCTGCCGGGGGAATACCGGCTGATGATGGAGCTTAAAGATGAGCCGAAGGAGCGTGTGGTCTGCGATTACATTGCAGGCATGAGCGACAGCTACGCCATTGACCGCTTCGAGGCGCTGTTCGTGCCGAAGGCGTGGAAGGTGTACTGACGGGGAAAGGAGGATTTCATGATTTATCCGGAAGAAGTGATAGAGGAAGTACGCTCGAGAAATGATATCGTGGATATTGTTTCCGGTTATGTGAAGCTTAAGAAGCAGGGAAGCAATTACTTCGGCCTCTGCCCCTTCCACAATGAGAAGTCCCCTTCCTTTTCCGTGTCGCCCTCAAAGCAGATGTTTTACTGCTTCGGCTGCGGGGCGGGTGGAAATGTGATCACCTTTTTGATGGACTATGAAAACTATACTTTTCCCGAGGCGCTGAAGGTTCTGGCGGACCGTGCCGGAGTAAAACTGCCGGAGGCGGAGTATTCTAAGGAGGAGAGAGCGAAGGCGGATAAGCGCTCCGTGCTCCTCGAGATAAACAGGCTTGCGGCAAATTATTTTTATCGTCAGCTCGGCACTCCACAGGGGAAGATCGGGTACGAATATTTTAAGAAGCGTGGGCTCTCGGACGATACGATCCGAAAGTTCGGGCTGGGCTTTGCGGGCAAGACGCGCGATGATCTGTACCGCTATTTAAAATCCAGGGGATACGACGACGGGATTTTAAAGGACAGCGGGCTTTTGATCTACGAGGAGCGGGGAGCGCGGGGCAAGTTCTGGAACCGGGTCATGTTCCCGATCATGGACGCAAATAACCGGGTGATCGGCTTTGGCGGGCGCGTGATGGGCGACGGCATGCCGAAGTATCTCAACTCGCCGGAGACGCTCATCTTTGACAAGAGCCGGAGTCTGTATGGGCTTAATTATGCGCGGACGAGCCGGGAGAATTATATACTTGCCTGCGAGGGCTACATGGACGTGATCGCCATGCACCAGGCGGGCTTTACCAATGCGGTGGCGTCCCTGGGTACGGCCTTTACCGCCCAGCACGCCGTGCTCTTAAAACGCTACACGGACACGGTCGTGCTCACCTACGACAGCGACGGGGCGGGCGTGAAGGCGGCGCTTCGCGCTATCCCGATTCTAAAGGAGGCGGGGATATCGACAAAGGTCCTGAATTTAAAGCCGTACAAGGATCCTGATGAATTTATCAAAAACCTGGGCGCGGATGCGTTCAGGGAACGGATCGCGCAGGCGCAGAACAGCTTTTTGTTTGAGATCGACGTGATGAAGCGGGAGTACAGCATGGACGACCCGGAGCAGAGAACAAGATTTTACAATGCGGTGGCAGGAAAGCTCCTGGAGTTTCCGGAGGCGCTTGAGCGGGATAATTACACCCGCGCGGTGGCGCAGGCGCAGTTCATCCCGTACGAGGATCTGAGGAAGCTGGTAAACCGTCTGGGCAGCCGTCTCTCAGGCGTGCCGGCAAAAGCCGGGAGCAGCGCTTACAGTGAGGCGCGCGGGATAAAAAAGAAGGAGAAGGACGACGGGATCCGGCGTTCCCAGAGGCTTCTTCTTACCTGGCTCATTGAGAAGCCGGAGCTCTTTGAGAAGATCCGCGGCATCGTGGGGCCGGACGATTTTAAGGAGCCGCTGTACCATGAGGTCGCGCAGATGATGTTTGCGGGCTATGAGAACGGAAATTTAGATGCGGCGGAAATCCTGAATCATTTTATCAATGATGAAGAACAATACAAGGAGGTGGTGCCGCTGTTTCACGCGGGGCTTGGCGAATCTCTGAATAATGAGGAGCAGAAGAAAGCGTTTTCCGAGACGGTCTTGAAGGTGAGAAAGAACAGTCTTGACGAGGCCAGCCGGAGCGCTGCCGACATCGGCGAGCTGCAGCGGATCATAAGGGAGCAGGCGGCGCTTAAGACACTTCGGATTACCATTGACTAGCTGACAGTACCGGAAAGGGCGGATAGACATGGAAGGGCAGACAAGGACATTTGACGACAAGCTTCTTCTCCTTCTGGAGGAAGCCAAAAAGAAAAAGAATATTCTGGAGAGCCGGGAGATTCTGGATTTCTTCCGGGGGGAGATCCTGGATCCGGACAAGCTGGAACGCATCTATGACTTTTTGGACAACAACCACGTTGATGTTCTGCGGGTCGATGAGGACGATGACATTGACCCGGATATGTTCCTTGACGACGAGGCGGACGGCGAGGAGGAGCTTGACCTCTCGGTGCCGGAAGGCGTCGGCGTGGAGGATCCGGTGCGCATGTATTTAAAGGAGATCGGCAAGATTCCGCTTCTTTCCGTTGAGGACGAGATCGAGCTTGCAAAACGGATCGAACTCGGCGATTCGGAGGCGAAGAAGCGGTTAGCGGAGGCAAACTTACGTCTCGTAGTCAGCATTGCCAAAAAGTATGTGGGACGGGGAATGCCGCTCCTTGACTTGATCCAGGAGGGGAACCTGGGGCTTATCAAGGCGGTGGAAAAATTTGACTACCGCAAGGGCTATAAGTTTTCCACCTACGCGACGTGGTGGATTCGCCAGTCCATCACCCGCGCCATCGCGGATCAGGCGCGCACGATCCGGATCCCGGTGCATATGGTCGAGACGATCAACCGCCAGATCCGCACCTCGAGGCAGCTTTTGCAGGAGCTCGGCAGGGAGCCGACCACCGAGGAGATTGCCGAAAAGATGGAGCTTCCGGTGGAGCGCGTGCGCGAGATCCGAAAGATCGCGCAGGATCCGGTGTCTCTTGAGACGCCGGTCGGCGAGGAGGAGGACAGCCATCTCGGGGATTTTATTCAGGATGAGCAGGCGGAGGTTCCAGCGGATCAGGCGACGTTTGCGCTCCTGCACGAGCAGCTTATGGAGCAGCTTGAGACGCTGACGGAGCGGGAGCAGCAGGTGCTTCGCCTGCGGTTCGGGCTCGACGACGGGAAACCGCGGACGCTCGAGGAGGTCGGAAAGATCTTTAATGTGACGAGGGAGCGGATACGTCAGATTGAGTCGAAGGCATTGAGGAAGCTGCGCCACCCCAGCCGGAGCAAGAAGCTGAAGGACTATCTGGAATAAGAAGAGACGGGGAAGGAAAACAGGTACGGATGAGGCTGTCAGAGAGATTGGAGACGATCGTTAAACAGGCGGCGAAGGTGTCGGCGGGCGGATGCGTGGCGGATGTGGGAACGGATCATGCCTTTGTGCCGATCCGCCTTTTGGAACTTCACGCGGCGAGCCGAGCCATTGCCATGGATGTGCGCGAAGGGCCGCTTGAGCGGGCGAGGGAACATATCGCGAGCTGCGGCATGGAGGGGCGCATTGAGACGCGCTTAAGCGACGGGCTTAGCGCGCTTAAGCCGGGGGAGGCGGAGACGGTGATCATCGCCGGCATGGGCGGAGAGCTGATGCTCAGGATTTTACGGGAGAGCGGCGATGCGTTCGGCAGCGTCCGCCATTTTATCCTGTCGCCCCAGTCGGAGACGGCGCTCTTTCGGCACGGACTTGAAAAGCTGGGACTTTCGATTGCCGATGAGGTGATGGTGAAGGACGGCGGGAAATATTATGTAGTGATGACGGCACTTCCCGGGGCGATGCATTATGAGGAGGAGTACCGCTACCGCTACGGCGATCTGCTGCTGCGTAAAAAATCGCCGGCGCTAAAGGAGCTTCTTGAGCGCGAGATCGCCCGTGGGGAGGCGCTGCTTGAGGAGCTTGCCCGCGCGGGGACGGAGGGCGCGAGATCGCGCTATGAGGCATATTCGGAGGAACTAAGACAGGCGAAGGAGGCTTACTATGAAATGCAGTGAATTGATTGAGAAGTTAAATATCCTAGCGCCGCAGGAATATCAGTGCGATTGGGATAATCTGGGGCTTCAGGTCGGGAGCAGAGACAAGGAGATTCATAGAGCGCTCGTGGCGCTCGATGTGACCAATCAGGTGGTGGAGCAGGCGGTGGCGGAAAACGTGGATTTTCTGCTGACGCATCATCCGCTGATCTTTAAGCCTTTAAATCGGGTGGACGAAGAGTATTTTATCGCCCGCCATATCGTAAAGATGATCCGGGCGAAGATGTGCTGCTTTGTCATGCACACCGATTTTGACGTGGCGCCGGGCTGCATGGCGGATCTGGCGGCGGAGCGCCTCGGGATGAAGGCGGAGGAGCCGCTTGAGACTACCGGTGAGGTGCAGGGCGTGCCGATCGGAATCGGGAAGGTGGGAACGCTTCCCGCACCCATGACGGTCGAGGAGCTGGCGCATAAGGTCAGGGATGCGTTTGGCCTGCCTTTTGTGACAGTCTACGACCAGGGGCTTTCAGGCGACCCTGTGACGCGGATCGCGGTCTTACCGGGATCGGGAGGCAGCATGGTGTCGCGGGCGGTGTCAAAGGGCGCGCAGGCGCTTGTGACGGGCGATATCAGACACCATGACGGCATTAACGCTGTTTCCTGTGGTATGGCTGTGATCGACGCGGGGCATTATGGACTTGAACACATTTTTATCTCGTTTATGGCTGATTATATCAGGAAGGTTTCAGGCGGCGGGATTGAGGTTATTGAGGCGAAGTCGACATTTCCGGTGCGTGTAGTGTAAGGAGGGGTTTATGATTCACTTGACGGTCGAGGGGGAGCAGAGAGCATATGAGGATGGGACGCTCTTAAAGGATGTGGCGGCCGAGTTTCAGGAGCGTTTCCCGTGCGATATCCTGCTTGCGATGGTAAACGGAAAGCTGCAGGAGCTTCACAAGAAGGTGAAGGAGAAAACGGCTGTGACTTTTCTCACGGCGAAGGACAAACCGGGGATACAGACATACAGCCGCAGCGCGGTCTTCATGATGCTCAAGGCGTTTTACGAGGTGGTCGGCGCGGAAAAGATTGATAAGGTCTCCGTGGAATTTTCCATCGGGAACGGACTGTTCATCCAGTCGGAGGGCGATTTTGAGAAAACCGCGGAGCTTGTGGGGAAGATTAAGGCAAAGATGGGGGAGTATGTGGATGCAAAGCTCCCGATCATGAAGCGCAATGTCAGCACGGACGAGGCGATGGAGATCTTCCGCAGGCATCGGATGTATGACAAGGAGCGACTGTTTTTCTTCCGCCGCGTGTCGCGCGTGAACCTGTACAGCATCGGCGGCTTTGAGGACTATTACTACGGATATATGGTGCAGAATACCGGCTATCTTAAATATTACGATCTGATCTTATATAAGCACGGCATGATGCTTCTGCTGCCGACGCAGGAGAACCCGACCGGCGTGCCGGAATTTAAGGAGCGGGAAAAGCTGTTTAAGGTCTTAAATGAAGCCGAGGAGTGGGGCCATCAGATGCAGGTGCCGACGGTCGGCGCATTAAATGAGCAGATCAGCGGCGGCAGAATGAATGACCTGATCTTAGTCCAGGAAGCGCTGATGGAGAAGAAGATGGGGGATATCGCGGAGCTCATCGCCTCACAGCCGGATAAAAAGATCGTTATGATCGCGGGGCCGTCATCCTCCGGGAAGACGACCTTTTCCCACCGGCTGTCGATACAGCTAAAGGCGAAAGGACTTAAGCCGCACCCGATTGCCGTGGATAATTATTTCGTGAACCGGGTGGACAGTCCGCGGGACGAGTACGGCAATTACAATTATGAGGCGCTCGAGTGCCTGGATGTGGAGCTTTTTAACCGGAACATGGCCGATCTGCTCTCGGGAAAGACTGTGGAGCTCCCCACCTACAATTTTATCGAGGGAAAGCGGGAGTACCGCGGCGACAGGCTGACTCTCGGGCGGGATGACATTCTGGTGATCGAGGGCATCCACTGCCTGAATGAAAAGCTCTCCTATCGCCTTCCGCGGGAGAGCAAGTTTAAAATCTATATCAGTGCGCTGACGCAGTTAAATATCGACGAGCACAACCGGATCCCGACCACGGACGGCAGGCTGATCCGGCGCATGGTGCGGGACGCCAGGACACGGGGCGCGTCGGTCCAGGACACCATCCGGATGTGGCCGTCGGTGCGAAAGGGCGAGGAGGAAAACATCTTCCCCTATCAGGAGGACGCGGACGTGATGTTCAACTCGGCGCTGGTGTACGAGCTGGCGGTCTTAAAGCAGTATGCCGAGCCGCTTCTCTTCTCCGTGCCGCGCGACAGCGAGGAGTACGTGGAGGCGAAGCGCCTGTTAAAGTTCCTCGATTATTTCCTCGGCGTCAGCAGCGAGAACATCCCGCATAATTCGATTTTGCGCGAGTTTATCGGCGGGAGCTGCTTTAAAGTGTGAGCGCTGACGGTTCAGCGCAGGGCTTTGCGCTTACTGCCAAAGTATTCACTTCTGTTCGGTCGCCGGATGTAAAACAAAAGTGTTCACCGGCCTCCCTTAAGGCAACGGTGGTTGACAGGCCGCGCTGTCGATGGTAGACTAAGTATAGCTGGTTTGAGTAAGACAAATGGCCGCTGCCGCATAAGCCGAAAGGCGGCGGGAGAGGAAAGTCCGGGCTTCACAGGGCAGGGTGCCAGATAACGTCTGGCGGAGGTGACTCCAGGGACAGTG
>SFNH01000217.1 GCA_004554205.1 Clostridium sp. | reverse complement strand
TACTGCTGCAAGACGCCCAACGAGGCCCGCTGCCTACCCGGAACACTGGAGGCATTGAGAGCGGATGGAGTTCAAATTGTTATTCTGGACTCTCCCGAGATTTATTCTGAATATGCGCCATACACCTATATCGAAGACATGAAAGAGTTCATCGATAAGGTTGCTCAGTTGAATCGAGCTGCGTGACCTGCGACCCGCTCAGACTACTATTTGACTACTACCGCAAAAAACCTCGGACGCCCTGCGCTGCAAGGCTCCCGAGGTTTTTCTTCAAAATGCCGAAAATTTGTGCAATCTCAATCAAACCGTTGCGCCGCGATGGATTCCGGCTTGACGGCCTGATAACTCCGACCCCAAAGGCCGCTGGTTCGAATCCAGTCGGGCATACCAGAAGACCTTTACATTCTGGATATTTTAAGCGCAACGCTTAGAGTATCAGGCGGTTTGGGTCTTCTTTTTTTTCAAGTTTTGCAGTTTTTTTGAAAGCTATTTTTGGCAGTTTTTGCTGTCCGAGTGGATTCGAACCTATGATTAGGAGCAAAGCGGAGAGTTTTGAGGCTTGGCGCCCATTTTGAACAGCGAAAGAGCTACAGAACTTTCAGAAAAAACTACACAAATATAAGAGCCTTTTATTGTTCGATTTGCAGCGAGCAAAAAGGGCGCTACACACAGTACGACCTACTCCACCGAAGCATTTTGAGATGCTTCGGTATTTTTTATTAAACAAGGGGGATTTCAAAATGAACGATCAAACCAACATGGCGCAGCTCCGGTACCTCGAAGAACTCAAAATCAGCCTGGTACACGCTGGCTTCGAACCGGAGCGCATTGAGGACCAACACCTGTCCGTCCGATGGGAGGATCACTACCTCTGCCGGGTCTCCGGACGGGGCAGCGTGCTGTACCGACAGGAGAACGTGAATGGCATCGGCGCACAGGATGCTTTGCAGATCGTCATCAATGCCGCTGCCATGATCGCAGAATACATGACGGCGATGGAGCGCGCACCGAAGCTCCAAGCCACAGGACTGGAGGGCGACTACCGTATCCTCGCTGACTTCGGCGATGCTGTGCTGGCGGGACATCCGTCCGAGCGCGGCGTCCGGTTTGTAACGTGGGAGTGGGATTGGGACCGTGAGGGCGACCATCCCGTTTCCCATTCCCCACGACCAGTATGCATACTGCATAGAGCTGTTGGAGGCATTGGAGATCGGCGACGCGGCCAAAGCGGACTGCATGATAGCGGGGATCGATAGCGATAGACCGATATGGGATTAGACAACTTCGGCGAGACAAGTATGCTCGTCAGGGGCTACAGTTCGTCCCGTGAGACTTTGACGCAGCGTGGATCAAGGAATCAGAAAACGGGGCATGGCCTGCGGAGTACAACAAATATTTCTTGAGACTTCAAATAAAGTGTGTTACAATGCGGAAACAAAGAACAAGTGGTGGCATATTCGGGAAAATGCGAGAGTGAAAAGAAATGAAACTGATCTGCATCGGCGACAGCCTGACCTTCGGGTATGGCGTGCGGACGTTCCAGCGGTGGACAAGGCTGTGCGCGCAGGAGACGGGCTGGGAGATTGTGAACGAAGGCATCAGCGGGGACACGACCGGCGGTATGCTGGTGCGGCTGCGCGCACTGCTGGCGGATCGTGATATCTGTGTGCAGCGCCCTTTGGTGCTCCTGATGGGCGGTGCCAATGATATCTTCTTCTCGGGAACGGATACCGGCGCCCGGCAAATATGGGAGCGATGCTGAATCAGCTGCTGAGCCTGGGTGTGCATACGATGATAGGGATACCGACGCCGATCTGCGCGGAGAACGCACCGCCGGCGTGGGCGGCCGTGGTGGATTTCCGCAGTGCGGAACGGCAGATGGAGCAGTATTGCGCATGGCTGCGGCGTTTTAGTAAATGCTTTGGTGCAGAGTGTATCGACTTCCGTGCGGATTTTTTCGACCCAAACGGACGGTTAAAGCGTGAGTTACTGCTCGATGGTCTGCACCCAACGCCGGAGGGCCATCAGATCATGGCGCGGCGATTGAGCACTCATCTGAAAAGAGAACGACAAGGGTAACGACGATTAAGGAGGCAACGTTGAAGCTATCTTATCTGGACCTGATGACGACGGACCCAAGCTATAATCTGGCGATGGAGCAGTATGTATTCGATTGCCTGCCGCGCGACCGGATGTACTTCATGCTCTGGCAGAATGACAATGCGATCATTGTCGGCAAATATCAGAATACCATTTCCGAGATCAATGAAGAGGCGGTACGCGAGCGCGGCATCCGCGTGGTGCGCCGGCTCTCCGGCGGCGGCGCGGTCTACCACGACATGGGCAACCTGAATTTCACCTTT
>SFNH01000050.1 GCA_004554205.1 Clostridium sp. | reverse complement strand
GATCAATGTAAACGACGGCAAGAAGCCGAAATATTATTGTCTGGATATGTTTCCGTATCCGTCCGGAAGCGGTCTTCATGTGGGACACTGGAGAGGCTATGTGATCTCCGACGTGTGGAGCCGTTACCAGATATTAAAGGGTCATTATGTGATCCATCCCATGGGGTGGGACGCGTTCGGCCTGCCTGCTGAGAACTACGCCATCAAGATGGGCGTACACCCGGCGAAGTCCACAGCGGAGAACGTAAAGAACATCAAGCGCCAGATCAGCGAGATCGCCGCGATCTACGACTGGGATATGGAGGTAAATACCACTGACCCGGATTTCTATAAGTGGACCCAGTGGATTTTTGTAAAGATGTTTAAGGCCGGCCTGGCATACGAGAAGGAGTTCCCCATCAACTGGTGTCCGTCCTGCAAGACCGGGCTTGCGAATGAGGAAGTGGTAAACGGCTGCTGCGAGCGCTGCGGCGCACCGGTGACAAAGAAGAACCTGCGCCAGTGGATGTTAAAGATCACCGCCTACGCGGATCGTCTGTTAAATGACCTCGATAAGCTGGACTGGCCGGAGAAGGTAAAGAAGATGCAGACCGAGTGGATCGGGAAATCCTACGGCGCCGAGGTGGATTTTAAGGTGGACGGAAGTGACGAGAAGATCACCGTCTACACCACCAGACCGGATACGCTGTACGGCGCCACCTTCATGGTGCTGGCGCCGGAGCACAGGCTCGCGAAGGGGCTTGCCACCGATGAGACAAAAGAGGCGGTGGAGAAATACATCTTCGATTCCTCCATGCGCTCCAATGTTGACCGTATGCAGGATAAGGAAAAGACCGGCGTGTTCACCGGAAGCTATGCCATCAACCCGATAAACGGCGCGAAGATTCCGATCTGGCTGTCCGACTATGTGCTTGCTGATTACGGCACGGGCGCGATCATGTGCGTTCCGGCCCATGATGACCGCGACTTTGAATTCGCCAGCAAATTTGGCATCCCGATCATTCAGGTCATCGCAAAGGACGGCAAAGAAATTGAGGATATGACGGAACCCTACACCGAGGCGAGCGGCACCGTGATCAACTCCGGCGAGTGGAACGGTATGGAGTCCGCTGTATTAAAGAAAGAGGCCCCGGCGATGATCGAGGCGAGGGGTATCGGAAAGAAGACCGTCAACTATAAGCTGCGCGACTGGGTATTTTCCAGACAGCGATATTGGGGTGAGCCGATTCCGATCGTACACTGCCCGAAGTGCGGCAATGTGGCTGTACCGGAGGAGGAGCTTCCGCTTAAGCTCCCCGAGGTTGAGAGCTACCAGCCGACGGGCACCGGCGAGTCGCCGCTCGCGGCCATCGACGAGTGGGTGAACTGCACCTGCCCGCAGTGCGGCGGACCGGCGAAGCGCGAGACGAACACCATGCCGCAGTGGGCCGGTTCCTCCTGGTATTTCCTGCGCTATGTGGACAGTCACAATGATAAGGAGCTTGTCTCTAAGGAGAAGGCGGACAAGTACCTCCCGGTAGATATGTATATCGGAGGCGTGGAGCACGCGGTGCTGCATCTTCTGTACTCTCGCTTCTACACCAAGTTTCTACACGATATCGGCGTAGTTGACTTTGACGAGCCGTTTAAGAAGCTGTTTAACCAGGGCATGATCACCGGGAAGAACGGCATCAAGATGAGCAAGTCCAAGGGCAACGTCGTATCCCCGGATGATCTGGTGCGGGATTACGGCTGTGACGCGCTTAGAATGTACGAGCTGTTCGTGGGCCCGCCGGAGCTCGACGCGGAGTGGGATGAGCGCGGCATCGAGGGCGTTTCCCGTTTCTTAAACCGCTACTGGAACCTGGTACAGGACAGCAAGGACAAGGAGATCGCGGAGACGAAGGAGATGGTGCGTCTGCGCCACAAGCTGGTATATGACATTGAACAGCGGTTCAATTCCTTCAGCTTAAATACGGTTGTGTCCGGTTTCATGGAGTACAATAACAAGCTGATCGAGCTTGCAAAGAAAACCGGAGGTATTGACAGGGAGACCTTAAGAACGTTCACCGTGCTTCTGGCCCCGTTTGCCCCGCATATCGGAGAGGAGATCTGGCAGCAGCTCGGCGGCGAGGACAGCGTATTCCACGCAAAATGGCCGGAGTGCGATGCGGAGGCGATGAAGGAGGACGAGATCGAGATCGGCGTCCAGGTAAACGGCAAGGCCCGCGGCGTGGTAGCCCTTCCGGTCGGCGTGTCGAAGGAGGACGCGATCGCCGCAGGCAAGGCGGTTGTGGCGGACAAGATCACCGGAACCATCGTGAAGGAGATCTATGTTCCGGGGCGGATTATTAATATAGTATGTAAATAGGTATTTAAAGACATCACGAGCGTTTTGCGGGACGAACTTTCCTATGAAACAAAAACTGGCTGTCAGGAGGACCTGGCAGCCAGTTTTTTTGCCAGAAGCTTGAGCGTGTCAAGCTTCTTTCTCTCGGCGGGGGGCATTTGCGAGCTGATCACGGATACCAGCAGGTCGGTCTCCTCGTCCGTGAAGCGGATTCCGTTTTTGGCGGCGTCCATCTGAAGTGATAAAAGCGCGGGGAGAAGCTGATCTTTCGGCAGGCGCGAGATTCGCTCAGCCAGGCTGGTGATATATTTAAGCTTCTCCGGATCTAAGCGGGCAAGCCTGGGGTCTTCTTTCCAATCCTCTGTGTTCATGATACCTCCTGTTTTGCGCGATTTTGGCGGGCGCCGCGGAAACCGTTACGTCGGGCTCTGCATTGCCTGCATCATGATCTGGAGATTCTCCAGCATTTCGATCATTTCCCGTTCTCTGGGATTTGCGTAGGGCTTGATGACCTGCAAGAGCTCCATCGGAGAGGCCTTTTGTTTCGCCGGGGCGGACAGCCCCATGGCGGACACCTCCCCGTCGCGAAACATGCTGTGGGTCTTCTGAAGTTCCTGGATTTTGATCATCATGGAGATCATGCGCTGCTGCGGGGGCTGCAGATAGGGAATGGCGGCCTTCATCATCTGAAGGTGGGGGTCGGCCATCATGTAGTCAAATTCGGTCAGCTTCAAGTCCCTGCCGTTTTCTTCGCTCATAGACAACCTATCCTTCTCTTTTTGAGACAATATATGCCCCATTCAAGGAAAAGATGATAAAGGCATATAGTATTCATATAGGAGCGTGATATTGCGATGAAGACCAGATTGATCATAGATGGAAACGCGGTTTACGAGATTGATGAGGAATGCGAGGCCTGCATGAAGAAAAAAGGCGATCTAAACGACCGGAAATTCAGGCAGGAGACGGTGAGGAACCAGACGGAGCCGAATGAGACGCGGCGCGCCGGAAGGCAAAAATAGAAAAAGCCCCCTCATCTGCGAGGGGGTACTTTTTCGTGTCCGGCAAAAAATCAGCAGAAACCGCGACCTCCGTTGCAGCAGCAGAGGATGAGGATGATCCAGATCCAGTCACAGCCAAAACCGCATCCGTTATGTTCGCAGCCGCCTCCGAAACCATTGCCGCAGAAGCAGAGAATCAGGATCAACCAGATAATGTTGAAGCCGCATCCTCCTGAATTGCAATCGCATCCACAGTTTGTCGCTGCCAAATCACTCATGTCTGTTCCTCCAAAAATTATTTACAATAAATCTTATGTGAAACGGCATGTCACTGTTTCCGCTTTTTGAGAAAAATTTGTTTGCAGGGCGCGCGAAGTCGTGTATAATGGTAACTGTTCAGTTTAATGAAGGAGCAGCGGTGACCGCATGGGAGAGAGGGAAAGAAGATTGAAGGAAGAAGAGAAGAATCCACAGATTCATGAGATGGAGATTAAGATAAGCAGGGATACGGCGGCAAGGATAAGGGGCCTGATCGTGTTTGCGGCGGTCGTTATTGTGGTGGGAGCCAATTACCGCCGCGTGGCCGCGGCGATCATCGCATTTACGGGTATGCTGGCGCCGGTTTTTGCGGGGGGAGCGATCGCGTTTATCCTGAATGTGCCCATGCGTTTTATAGAGCGTAAGATTCGCCCGGGAAAGTCGTGTCGGTGGCGCAGGGGGGTAAGCCTTGGCCTGTCGTTCCTTGCCGTGGCGGGGATTCTCGCGGTGGTGATGGTCGTTGTGGCGCCGGAGCTTTTCCGCACCGCCATGATGCTTGAGAAAAGTGTGCCTGCCTTTTTAGCCGGAGTCCAGATGAAACTCGAACATTTGTTCGCGGATTACCCAGAGATCATGACTTACATCGCCGGTATCCGGATTGACTGGGAGCAGGTGATGCGGCAGCTTGTGGGCTTTTTGAGCGATGGGGCGGGGACGGTGCTCGCGAATACTGTGTCGGCGGCCTTAAGCATTGTGAACGGATTTACCTGTTTCGGCATCGGACTTGTGTTTGCGGCCTATATCCTGCTTCAGAAGGAGACGCTGGCGCGCCAGTCAGAGAAGCTTCTGCGGGCATTCCTGCCGGAAAGGGCGGCAAAAAAGGTCATCCGGGTCGCTGCGCTGACGGAGCGGACCTTCTCAAGCTTTTTTACCGGGCAGTGTGTGGAGGCGGTCATCCTCGGTTCCATGTTTTTTCTTACCTTAAGCCTGCTTCGTATGCCCTATGCGCTTTTGATCGGCGTGCTGATCGCGTTTACCGCGCTGATTCCCATTTTCGGGGCGTTTATCGGCTGCGCGGTCGGGACATTCCTGATCCTGATGGTAAGTCCTGTGCAGGCTCTCATTTTTATCGGCGTATTTTTTATCCTGCAGCAGTTGGAGGGGAACCTGATCTACCCGCATGTGGTCGGCAGTTCGGTGGGTCTGCCGTCCATCTGGGTCCTGGTGGCGGTGACGCTCGGCGGAAGCATGATGGGCATTCTTGGAATGCTGGTGTTCATTCCTCTGGTGTCGGTGCTGCATACGCTGCTCCGCGAAGAGGTAAACAGAAGGTCAGAAAAAAATGCCGCAGCTTCGGAATGATCCGGCTGCGGCAAGATCATATGTAGGGATTACTCACCCTGGTACATATATTTGATCAGACGCTCAATATCGTCCTTCTCGTGGGCGATGAGATCCAGCTCTTTGATGTATCCGTTCGAGAAGATGGTAGCCATGGACAGGTACTGGGAGAGCTTGGATTTTAAGTTGATCCGGTCGCCTTCCGGGGAGACGAGCTCGACCGGCCCCTTGCACTCATCAATGATCTTAAAGAAAGCATCAACATCGGTAATATTCTGGATTTTCATAAAAATTCCTCCGTTTCCTGAAAAAGAATCTCCATTTTCTGACAGACACAGTATAGCAGGAATCGCAGGGAAATACAATGAAAAAATGTATTTTTGTAATTTGTTATTTTTTTTAGAAAATATATACTTCTTTTTTTCAATGAATGTGCTATACTAAACAAGTATGGATTTTTACGGTAAGATAGTATGAGGATACAGGTGACGGCATGAATCAGAATGAAAATTACAGAGAGCCGGGAACGGGACGTTCCAGGGCGAAGGGGAGTATCCGGGGAGGGCGTACCGCAAAAGAGAGCGCCGCTCCGGGCAGAAGCAATCAAATGAAAAGGCGGCCTGCCGGCGCGGGACGCGGAAAAAACAGTTATGACGAAAGACATAAGGGTGGTTCCGGTTTCTCGGAGACCGCGGTTTACGCGGCGATTTTGATCCTGGCGGTCGTGAGCATCGCTTTTTTGATGAGAGGTGTGGTGGGCAGCTTTTCCGATGAGGCGGAGACGACGGCGGAGACGGAGCCCCAGATCTTGCGGGAAGTGACGGTGGACGGGGTCAACATCACGGGAATGTCAAGGGAGGATGCAAGGAATGCGATCCTCAAGGCGCATCCGTGGGGTATGAAAGTGACATGGCAGGATCAGACCTACGAGGTGCCGGATCTGATGGAAGACAGGGTGGATTCTCTTCTTCAGGAAATTTTCACCGGCGAGCAGAAGGAGAGCTATACTCTGGACACCGACGGCCTTGAAGAGGCGGCTGCCGCGGAGGCGGTCAGTGTCGCGTCAAGGTGGGATAAGGAGCCGAAGAACGCTTCCATTTCCGGCTATGACGCGGAGACGGATCAGTTTCTCTTTGCGGGTGCAGAGAGCGGACAGGCAGTGGATCAGGAGCACTTAAAAAAGGAGATCCTGGCTGCGCTTGACCGAAAGGATTTTGATGCCGTGATCGAGGCGTCTGTGGAAACCGTGAATCCGGAGATCTCCGAGGCGGATGCGAAGGAAGCGTACAGGACGATTGCCAGCTTTACGACGAAGACTACCTCCAACAGTAAGCGGAATACCAATATACAGCTCGGCTCGCAGGCGATCAACGGCATCGTGCTTGAGCCTGGCGAGGAATTTTCTTTCAACGATCGCGTCGGCAAGCGCACACAGGAGAAGGGCTATAAAGCGGCTGCGGCGTACAATAACGGGGAAGTGGTGGACGAGATCGGAGGCGGCGTGTGCCAGATTTCTTCCACCCTGTATAATGCGGTGGTGCAGGCGGGCTTAGAAACGACTTTCCGCCGCTCCCATACCTATGAGCCGTCCTATGTGACGCCGGGTACGGACGCGGCCGTAAGCTGGGGCGGTCCGGATTATAAGTTTGTGAACAATTCCGACACGGCCATCGGCATCCGCGCCAATTACAAGGACCGGACGGTCACGGTATCCATCTATGGCATCCCGATCCTTGAGGAGGGCGTGAAGTACTCCCTGGAATCTACGAAGACAAAGGATACGGGTATACCGGTTCCAACTTACGAGGAGGATCCGACGCTGGAGCCGGGAGTTGAGAAGGTGAAGAACGCGGGATCTCAGGGAAGCCATTGGGAGACAAGGCTTGTCATCACGAAAAATGATGAGGTGGTGAGCCGTGAGGTGGATCATACGGTGCGCTATAAGGGGCATGCGCCGGTGATCTTAAGAAATACCTCCGGCACTGTGGCGGAGACGAGCCCGGGTGAGACGCAGCAGGGCGCTTTACCCCCGGGCGCTGAGAGCAACGCGGCGGAAAGCAGCCCGTATCCAGCTGAATCCGGAGACGCTCAGAGCACAGGTGGGGCTTCGGGAGCCGCGGGCTTAAATTATCAGAATCCCCAGACGACCGGGCCGGGAGAAAATCCTTCCCGTCCCTCAACCACGACTGCGGCTGCGCCGCTGGAGTCCGCGCCGGTTCCCACGGCAGCTCCGGCAGGGGCTTACCATGGAAATGGGAGCGGAGTGCAGGAGGCGCCGGGCGCACAGGCGCCGGTGATCCCGCCGATGCCGGGCGCGTAGACCGGGCGGGCACGGGAGCCTGATTGTATGCAAAATAGTACGCGAATTTCTCGTTTTCTTACTTTGCAAACAGATAAAAAGTTGCTATAATAATAAGCAGGTCGGTCTGTCTTTACAGAGAGGCTTAAGTCCCCGGCAAAAGCCGGGATACGGTCCCGGGAGGACCTTTCCGGGACAGGCACATTCACATTTGTAGGAGGAAAATCAAATGGCAAGAAAAATGAAAACCATGGATGGAAATCAGGCTGCCGCTCATGCTTCGTATGCGTTTACCGAAGTGGCTGCCATGTATCCCATCACCCCTTCTTCCGTAATGCCGGAACACACGGACGAATGGGCAACAGAGGGCAGAAAAAACATCTTCGGACGCACGGTTCAGATCACCGAGATGCAGTCTGAGGCAGGTGCGGCGGGCGCTGTACACGGCTCCCTGGCTGCAGGCGCTCTGACCACTACATATACCGCCTCCCAGGGTCTGCTTTTGATGATCCCGAATCTGTACAAGATTGCGGGTGAGCAGCTTCCGGGTGTGTTTAACGTATCCGCGCGCGCGATTGCGAGCCATGCGCTTTCTATCTTCGGCGACCACTCCGATGTGTACGCATGCCGTCAGACCGGCTGCGCGATGCTCTGCGAGTCCAGTGTGCAGGAGGTTATGGACTTAACTCCCGTTGCTCATCTGGCAGCGATCAAGGGCAAGGTTCCGTTCATCAACTTCTTTGACGGATTCCGCACCTCCCATGAGATTCAGAAGATCGAGAGCTGGGATTACGACGATCTGGCTGAGATGGCTGACTGGGACGCGATCGCCGCATTCCGTAAGCACGCGTTAAATCCGAACAATCCGTGCCAGAGAGGTTCCGCGCAGAACCCGGATATCTTCTTCCAGGCAAGGGAAGCCTGCAACCCGTACTATGACGCTCTGCCGGGCATTGTTCAGGAGTATATGGATAAGGTAAACGCAAAGATCGGCACCGACTACAAGCTGTTTAATTACTACGGTGCGGCGGATGCCGAGCAGGTGATCATCGCGATGGGTTCCGTAAACGACACCATCGAGGAGACCATCGACTATATGGCAAAGACCACCGGCGCGAAGGTCGGCGTTGTCAAGGTCCGCCTGTACAGGCCGTTCAGCGCGGAGGCGCTGATCGATGCGATTCCGGATACCGTTAAGAAGATCACTGTCCTTGACAGGACAAAGGAGCCCGGCTCCTTAGGTGAGCCGCTGTACCTTGACGTTGTCGCGGCGCTTAAGGGCAGCAAGTTCGACAGCGTGGAGATCTTCTCCGGCCGCTACGGCTTAGGTTCCAAGGACACCACCCCGGCACAGATCGTCGCCGTATACAAAAACACCGAGAAGAAGAGATTTACCATCGGTATCGTGGATGATGTGACCCATCTGTCTCTCCCGCTTGGCGAGCCGCTTGTCACCACCCCGGAGGGGACGACCAACTGTAAGTTCTGGGGCCTTGGCGCGGATGGCACCGTAGGCGCGAATAAGAACTCAATTAAGATCATCGGCGACAACACCGATATGTATGCACAGGCATACTTCGATTACGATTCCAAGAAGTCCGGCGGTGTGACGATGTCCCATCTGCGCTTCGGACATAAGAAGATCAAATCCACATACCTGATCCACAAGGCAGACTTCGTGGCGTGCCACAACCCGGCGTATGTCCGCAAGTACAACATGGTTCAGGAGCTGGTTGACGGCGGCACCTTCCTGCTTAACTGCCCGTGGAACGCGGAGGAGCTTGAGAGACATCTCCCGGGCCAGATGAAGAAGTTTATCGCTGACCACAACATCAACTTCTACACGATCGACGGCGTTAAGATCGGTATCGAGACCGGCATGGGCCCGACCCGGATCAACACCATTTTACAGTCTGCATTCTTCAAGCTGACCGGCATCATCCCGGAGGAGAAGGCGATTCAGCTCATGAAGGAGGCGGCTCAGAAGACCTACGGCCGCAAGGGCGAGGATGTTGTTAAGAAAAACTGGGCGGCGATCGACGCGGGCGCTCAGGGCGTTGTGAAGGTAAATGTTCCGGAGAGCTGGAAGTCCTGCGCGGACGAAGGCCTGGACTACAAGATAGTGACCGAGGGCAGAAAGGATGTCGTTGACTTTGTGAATAACATCCAGACCAGGGTGAGCGCACAGGAGGGAAATTCCCTTCCGGTATCCGCTTTTACCGAGTATGCGGACGGTTCCACTCCGTCCGGCACATCAGCTTACGAGAAGCGCGGTATCGCAGTCAATGTACCGGTTTGGAATCCGGACAACTGTATCCAGTGTAATTTCTGCTCTTATGTCTGCCCGCACGCGGTGATCCGCCCGGTTGCCATGACAGCCGACGAGGCTGCGAAGGCTCCGGCAGGCATGAAGATGCTTGATATGACCGGTATGCCGGGTTACAAGTTTACGGTGAGCATTTCCGCGCTCGACTGTACCGGGTGCGGTTCCTGCGCAAATGTATGTCCGGGCAAGAAGGGCGAGAAGGCTCTTACGATGGACAAGCTTGCGGATCATATGGACGAGCAGCCGATCTTCGACTTTGGTCAGAGCCTTCCGGTCAAGGAAGAGGTGATCGCGAAGTTTAAGGAGACCACCGTAAAGGGCAGCCAGTTTAAGAAGCCGCTGCTTGAGTTCTCCGGCGCATGCGCGGGCTGCGGCGAGACCCCGTATGCAAAGCTGATCACTCAGCTCTTCGGCGACAGAATGTACATTGCGAACGCGACAGGCTGCTCCTCCATCTGGGGCAA
Organism: Clostridium sp.; assembly: GCA_004554205.1. GTDB lineage: Bacteria > Bacillota > Clostridia > Lachnospirales > Lachnospiraceae > Brotaphodocola. Next base: position 2,006 of record SFNH01000050.1, on the reverse strand, counting down.
CTCCTCACCGTCCACCCCGTACACCGTGAACGCGAAGGGGCAGGGCCCGGCCTGGGATAACTCCCTGTTCGAGGATAACGCGGAGTTCGGAATGGGTATGGCGTTAGCCCAGAACGCGATCCGCGATGAGTTAAAGGAGAAGGTTGAGAGCGTGGCGGCGAGCGACAAGGCTTCCGCCGAGGTGAAGGCAGCCTGCAAAGAGTGGTTGGATACTTTCGGCATCGGCGCATTAAACGGCGCAGCTACCGATAAGCTTGTTGCAGCGCTTGACGGCTGCGACTGCCCGACCTGCAAGTACATCGTTGACAATAAGAACTTCCTGGCGAAGAAGTCCCAGTGGATCTTCGGCGGCGACGGCTGGGCCTACGATATCGGTTTCGGCGGCTTAGATCACGCGCTGGCATCCGGCAAGGATATCAACATCATGGTATTCGATACCGAGGTTTACTCCAACACTGGCGGTCAGTCCTCCAAGGCTACGAAGACCGGCGCGGTTGCGCAGTTCGCAGCGGGCGGCAAGGAGACCAAGAAGAAAGACCTCGCGAGCATCGCAATGTCCTATGGCTATGTATATGTGGCGCAGATTTCGATGGGCGCTGACTATGCGCAGACCGTAAAGGCGATCACGGAGGCTGAGGCTTATCCGGGTCCGTCCCTGATCCTGGCTTACGCTCCGTGTATCAACCACGGTATCAAGAAGGGCATGAGCAAAGCTCAGACCGAGGAGAAGCTGGCTGTTGAGACCGGTTACTGGAATAACTTCCGCTTCAATCCGGCTGCCGAGAAGAAGTTTACTCTGGACAGCAAGGCTCCGAACATGGAGGGCTATCAGGAGTTCTTGAAGGGCGAGGTTCGTTACGCCTCTCTGGCGATGAAGAATCCGGAGAGAGCGGCTACCCTGTTCGCAAGGAACGAGGCAGAAGCGAAAGAGCGTTATGAGTACTTAAGCAAACTTGTTACCCTGTACGGAAACGAGTAATACCGATAGGATTTATGGATAAAAGCTCCCGCGCTTTACGGTGCGGGAGCTTTTAAAATGACTTTAATTAGAAAATTTTGCGCGTAACTGTGAAGGTACTGAACAGTTAGAAATGTATTATCCGACCAGTGCGCCCAAAAGCCCGTAGGACAGTAGCGACATGATCACAGTGGCGATGATGATGCCGATAAAAATTGCGGCGATGGCCTTCCAGAACTTCATGTGGAGTAGGGCGGCAACCAGGGAGCCGGTCCATGCGCCTGTGCCGGGAAGCGGGATTCCCACAAAGAGCACCAGCCCGAGAAAGCCGTATTTTTCAATGGAGCCTTTATTTTTATCTGCTTTGCGCCGAAGCCAGAGGGCGATCTTACACAGTCCCGGGATCCTTTCCATCCAGTCCAACACAGCCTCGATCATGATCAGGATGATCGGAATGGGAAGCAGGTTTCCGAGCACACAGATTGGAATCGCGCGCAGGATCGGGATGTTTAAGAGCGCGGGGGATGCCGCAAGCAGCCCGCCTCTGAGCTCCAGGATCGGGATCATGGAAATAATAAAAATGATCAGCTCGCCGGACACCTTGCCGGTCAGAGCGGAAGTCAGTCCTTGTATCAGGGAATCCGTCATATTCGTCTCCTTATTTTTCCGTCGCATCTTCTTACGGTCAGCGCAGTAAATGCGCAGACCTGCTGAACAGTTACCAGACATCATTATATTCGATATCGGAGAAAATATCAATCTCTGAGTAACAATTCAGTCTTCCGGGCGTAAGCGGCTGGGAGTAGCCAGCTACGAGGGAGCGGAGTATATACTCACCGTGAGGGAGACCGGTGAACACTTTTGCGAGCCATGCGAGCAAAAGTTTTACATCCGGCGACCGAACAAAAGCGAAAGCGTTAGCCGCGACCGAACTGTTACATCTTTGAATGCTTTTTCTGATTTCATAGGAAAGTTCGTCCTATGAAACAAAACGCTCCGCTTAGGATGCGCACTCCGCGCTTAGGAAACAGGCTGCTGACGCAGCCGC
>SFNH01000216.1 GCA_004554205.1 Clostridium sp. | reverse complement strand
TTGATCATCACATCCCGGGTCCGCAGCCGGTTCCCCGTATCGGGGCTCATGATGCTGCTGACGGTGCTGAGCACGTAATATTTCCCGTCCACCTTGCCCAGATACATCATCTCATGCCCGTTAAAGCACAACGCAGCGCCCAAGGGAAGCCCGTCCAGCACCAGGTGCTTTTCCTCCAGGGCCATGTTGGTCATGTCGAGCTTTTCCATGTTCATGTTCCACTGCCAGTTTCCGTTGCGGCCCAGGGACAGGCCAAAGCACTGGTAAATGGAGCGGATCAGGCCGGAGCAGTCCTCCACGTCCATCATGCCGCCCCAACCGTAGGCGTCGCCCAGGTTCCCCAGGGCCACCATGGCAATGTTCTCTTTCGTCAGGGGCAGATAGCCCTCGCTGACCTTGGCGGTCTCCGGGATCAGCGCCATCTCCTTTGTGTAGCTGCCGTCGCTGTTCCGCACCGGCAGGTAGGCCACATGGTTATGGAAGGGGGAGCGGTTGCCCACCAGTTGGTCCGCCTCCAGCTCCGGGACCAGCTCCAGCGCCGTCCCCATGGTGAGCATCCTGCGGGCGGTCTCCGGCGAGGTGTTGGACGCGTCGGTATACACCTTATTGCCATACACCACCAGCAGCTTTTCCGAGGGCAGGTCCCACGCGGAAAGCCACTCCTGCTTGTTGGCGCAGACCGCCACATCTTCCGCCGCCACCCAGCCGGAACAGCTCTCCATGCGGGCCAGATAGTATTTTCCGTCCGCTGAGGTGGTATAGAGCAGAAGCGGCTCATTCACCCGGATGGCGCTGAGGTGCTGATAGTCAAAATCCGTATCAGCGGGGTCGTCCAGGATCGGGTTCTCGCTGGGGAATACCCGCAGTGTGGAACGCTTCACCGCGATGCCGTACCGCAACGCCATCCGTGATGTTGCCCTGGGGTCCACGCAGTTGCGGATCATCTTCTCGTAATAGGACCAGTCCGCCTTGTTTCCCTTGTTGTCGTAGGTCCAGCCAAAGTAATACTTGGCGTCGCTGGTGGCTGAGGACTGGACAGCCTCGTTCCTGGCACGTCCGTCAAAGGTCTCCTGGGCGCTTTTCAGGTCCATGACCATGGTCCCCTTGGCGCCGGCGGTATCTCGGTTGTAGGCCGCGATCTCCTCCTGGGTCAAAAGGACCTTTTGGGCGTCCTTTTCCCGGGCCGCCCAGTAGGCGGCGTCGGACATTTCCGCCGTAACATCCTGTGGATAAACCACCTTTGCCTCTGCGGGCACCCACAGGGAGCACACCGCGGCCAGCGCCAATACGGCACATAATCCCCGTTTCCAATACGATCTCATGGCTTTCTCTCTCCTTTTTTCGGAAACATTTCTATGGCACATACTCTATGCAAGAAACTGCATTCTGTCAAGACTGCCGTGGCGGGAGCTCACACTTTCTGCAGGGCCCGTCTTGCCTTTGCCATACCTCCCCAGAGACTGTTCCGCCTGATATTTTGATTGGGCCGCGGCAGCTCTCCGGATTCCCGGAAATGTACTGCCCCTGGCCGTCGATTCGGTGAGACGTCCGGCGCATCCAAAAACTTTTTTAAGAATTGGTTTATTCGAGTTGCAGTTATAGCAATTTTATCGACAAAATTGATATCCTATGTTCAAGCAACAACCGCTTGATTACATGAAATGATATATCATTGACAGTGCAAAGCTGAATCCATATAATAAAGAGTACAATGAGGTGTATGAAGGATCCTAAAAGAGGAAACGCCCGAAAACAAGAACATTCCGTAGGAGGTGTCACGGGTGGTCTATTCGATTGAGTATATCAAAAACATCATAGAACCGATTGCCGAAAGATATCAGCTCCCGGCAGTTTATCTATTCGGCTCCTATGCCCGTGGCACCGCAACAGAGGAAAGTGACATTGATTTGCTTGTGGATACGACCGGAACCTCCTTAACCAGCCTGCTTGCACTGGGAGCGCTGTATTGTGATTTGGAAGACGCACTGAAAAAGCCGATTGATCTGATTACAATCAGTTCGCTGGAGCAAAGAGCACAGATGCCCAGCGATCTGGATTTCCGCAAAGCAGTCATGGAAGAAAGGGTGAAACTCTATGCTGTCGCCTGATTTGCAACGCATTAAGCACATTCGGGATTATTGCGTTGAAGTGGAATGGGGACGATTGCTCGTTACGGAAACTCCTTTGACATCTTTAATCATGACCCCGACTATCAGCGCTCTGTTTCGTTCTGCATTCTGGAGATTGGTGAACTCAGCGGTGGGCTGTCTCAGGAGTACCGCCAGTCAACCGCCAAATATGTTCAGTGGGGACCCATCAAAGGAATGCGGAATCTGGTTGCCCACAACTACGGAAGCATGAGCAGGGACATCATCTGGGAAACCGCCA
>SFNH01000215.1 GCA_004554205.1 Clostridium sp. | reverse complement strand
ATCATGGAGTGGTATCGAAGCGGTCATAACGAGCACGACTGGAAATCGTGTGACGGTCAAAAGCCGTCCGAGGGTTCGAATCCCTCCCACTCCGCCATAGAAAAACCCGGCAATCATCAAGATTGCTGGGTTTTTCTTGCGTTTCGATGGGTCTATGGATTATTACCATAGAATTACAGGCTAAAGAATAGAACTTTCAGGACATAAAAGTTGCGGAACCAAAACAGATTGACAACTGTGACAAATGTCGTATAATAGAAGCACGAGGTGATGCAAGATGTTGGATGAAAAAGATTTGCAGGCTATTGCACAGATCATGGATTCTAAAATCAAAGAATCCGAACAGCGGACCGCGCAAGCCATCTGTGAATCCGAACATCGAACCATGCAAGCCATCCGTGAATCCGAACAGCGGACCGCGCAGGCTATCCGTGAATCTGAACAGCGTACCATGCAGGGCGCGTCAACCCTGATGGAATCTTACTTCGAGCCGAAATTCAAGCTTCTGTTTGAGAATCAGCAGACTATGATGGAAAACCTTACCCCGAAGAGCCGCGTCGACGAGCTGGAAGAGGAGGTCGCGTTCCTCCGCTCCATGATCCGTCAACACAGCCGGGAGATCGAAGCGCTTAAGCACGCGTGATCTGCAGAATTTGATATACACAAAAGCCGCCCATCCGGGCGGCTTTCTTGCTTAGAACACCACGACCAGCAGCATTTTGAACTGCTCCTGGCCGAATACGGCGTGCGGGTGGCGTGCGGGCATGACGATGGACTCGCCCTCGTGCAGTTCATACCGGACGCCGTCGATCGTGATGCGGCCCACGCCGTCCAGGCAGGTGACGAAGGCGTCGCCGCCGGACTCGTGCGTGCTGATCTCCTCGCCCTTGTCAAAGGCGAACAGCGTGACGCTCAGCGCGTCGTTCTGCGCCAGCGTCTTGCTGACGACCTGCCCCGGCTGATACGCGACCTGCTCCTTCAGCGTCAGCACCGCCGCCTGCTCCATGTTCTTGATCCCAGTCATATTCACTACCTCCTGTTCAAAGTATCCTTATCTTACCCTGTCCGCCGGAAAAAAATATGTTTGATTTCCAACAGAAACAGAAAGAAGGTGTGTGAGCAAATGCGGCACCTGGGAGGGGGGATGACGGTGAGGCCGATCGGGCGGTAGTAGGGGTTTGCCAGCGGGTGGATCTCGATGCGGTAGGGGATGCGCCGCAGGATCAGATCCGGCAGGATCCCGACGCCGAGCCCGCGTTCTGCCATAGCCATGATCGCAAAATCCTCCCACGTCGTAAACCGGATGTCTGGCTGCACGTGCGCGCGCTCCAGCAGGTCGGAGACCTCGGTCTTTCCGCCGTGCTCCAGCAGCAAAACGGCAGCCCGTTCAGCGCCTCAATCGGAACGCTCTCATGCACCGCAAGCGGATGGCCGACCGGCAGGACCACCTTGTATTCGTCCTGCTTGAGCAGCATCGTGTCGAATCCCGGCAGCGTCGGCAGCCGCAGAAAGCCGCAGTCCACCCGCCCTTCGCCGATCCAGCGCTCCACCTCGTCATAATCGCCCAGCAGCATTTCATACCCGATGCCGGGATAGTCCCGCTGCAGTGCGGAGAAGATATTCGGCAGCCAGTGGATCGCCACGCTGGCGAACGTCCCGATGCGGACGACGCCCGTCTCGATCCCGTTCATCCGGCAGATCTGCCCCTCAAGCTCAGCGTGGTCGTTCAGGACCTTCCGCAGAAACGGCAGCACCTGTTCTCCGGCCGAGGTCAGGCAGACGCCACGCTTGCTCCGCTCGAGAAGCGTCATGTCCCATTCCGTCTCCAGATCCGCGACCATCTTGCTACGGAGGACTGCGCATAGTTGAGCGCCTGCGCCGCGCGGGTAAAGCTGCCCGTCTCCACGGTTTTGACGAGGGTGAGATATTTGAGCAACGGATTTTCCATACTCTATCTATTTCAATCTTTGATTTCATCGATCTGTGATATTCGCTTTTCATATTTTACCGCATTCGCTATAGTATTGTAAGAAACATTCGGGAGCGAGGGAATATGAAACACAGATCATCAGAACTGGATATGCTGACTATCCTAATTGTAAAATTTCTATGAATTAAGCCAACATGCTTAGCTTACGACTATTGCACTATACATATAAGTTTAAGTCAAGCTGGTTTGCAGGAAAATATTAAATAAATTTGCTTAGAATTATCTTGACGAAATTAAACATATCTGCTATACTCGTTATCAAAGACAACTGACACAGGAGATGGCTATTATGGCGATTGGTGAACGCATCCACTTTTTCCGCACGATGCGGGGTATGACGCAGAAATACCTTGGCATGGCGCTGGGTTTCCCGGAGAAATCCGCAGATGTCCGCCTTGCGCAGTACGAGAATGGTTCCAGAACACCCAAGGCGGATGTAACCGCTGCGCTGGCACAGGTGCTTGACGTTTCGCCCAAGGCGCTGGACATACCGGACATTGACTCTTATACAGGGCTGATGCACACGCTGTTCACGCTGGAAGACCGCTACGGTCTTGAGGTCTGCGACTGTGAGGATGAGGTACATCTGCGCGTTCATATCCACAAAGGACGC
>SFNH01000214.1 GCA_004554205.1 Clostridium sp. | reverse complement strand
ATTGGCCGTCGTGATATACGGTCAGGGTGGACGACACGCTGATCTGCATGGCTGGTTCCTCCTTTATGTAGATGACCATGCAGAGAAGGGACAACCAAGACCAGTTATATTAAGTCAAGCCCCATTCTTGAGCATTTAGGCAATGAGCATCCTGCGCCAATAATCTGAGAAAAGGGCTGTTTTTGCGCGCCTTACGATAGGCCCCCGAAAAAGAAGTGACTTTAGAATTTGGAGATATGTGGCGAACTCTACGCTTGCTGCATCCTCGGTGGTTGCGGTTGATAAGCTCGTTCTTCTTTCATGAGCGCCAGGATGCAGCCGGCTAGCTTCCTCGCAACGCCCGATAACGCGACATAGTGATGCTTCCCCCGCGCCCTCAAGCCATCGTAGTACTCTCCGAAATAGGGATCAAACAACCTCGCCTTGTCTGCAGCTAAAATCAGCGCGTAGCGAAGTTGCGAGGACCCGCGCTTCGACATGCGACCGGGAGAGTCGATAGATGTCCCGGATTCCTTCTTGGAAGCGTCAATGCCAGCGTAGGCGATGAGTTTCTTGGCGTCTTCAAAACGGTTCGGGTCGCCGATTTCGCCGGCGAGCTGCGCCGCTAGGTTCGCCCCGATGCCGGGAATCGTCGTGAGCCATTTTCCGGAGGTGTCTTCGAGTATGCGTCCGATTTCCTTATCCAGCTCATCAATTTGGTTACGGGTAAAAGAGAGGCGCCCGATAATCTGCTTGAGCTCAAACGATAACGCATTGGATGCGAATGAGACGCCAATAGACCCCTTGGCGGCTTCCTTCACAACATCAGCTTTTGCGCGTCCGAGTTTTCCTCGGCTGTTCTCGCTCAGAATACGCGCCAGCGTCCGGACGTCCGTCGAAAGGATCTCTTCCGGCGTCGTGCAGCGCTTCAAAAGCTCTTTGGAAGCTTCGCCGAAGGTATCATGAAACAGGGTGTGATACTCGGGAAATACACGGTCAAGAATGGCTGTCGCTTGGTTTTTGAGCTGGGTTGATTCCTTAATGAGGCACATACGGAAACGCGTGAGTTGCTTCAATGCCTCCGTTGACTCTTCCGCCAGCTTAGAGGGCTCAAACGCCTTGAAGCGGAGAAGATTTGCGATGAGGACGGCGTCGATATCATCCGTCTTCGTTTTGCGAATAGTGTCCACTTTGCGGAACGCATCGGTCTGGATCGGGTTGATGACGGCGACGTCGAATCCGTGGCGCGCCAAGAAATCGAACAAAGCGATCCAGTAATGACCCGTTGCTTCCATCCCGATAAGGCAATCGTCGGACGACGCGCCTGTTCTCTTGAAACGCTCGAGGAGCTTCTGGAAGCCGCTCGCCGTGTTGCTGATCGTAAACGGACCGGCTTTCACCTCCCCTCGCTCGTCCAGGATGGCGACGGCGTGCGTCTTCTTGGCGATGTCGATCCCGATGTAGTGCAAGGCTTCCTCCTCACCACGGTATCCATAGGCGGAAGTTCTCCTTCGGACACCGCAGGACGCAACCTCGTCAGACATCCAGCGCCAAACGCCATCCAGCCGAATTCGCATCTCCCTGCGGGCCGGAGGCACCATCCTTTTGCACAAGGCTAATTCCCAAAGGGGATAAGTCGATGCCCTCCGCCCAGCAAGCTTTTCCCGTCGTCTCAGACGCTTGAAAAGAAATCCGCAACTAGGGAGGTTCTCCTTCGGTCACCGCAGCATGCAACCTCGCCAGACATCCAGCGCTGTATCGCCATCCAGCCGAATTCGCATCTTGCTGCGGGCCGGAGGCGCAAGCCTTGGTTGCGGGGCCTTCCCCCAGGAGGCAATCTGCGCCCCTCCGTCCTGCAGACTCTTTCTCAACGCCCAAAGAGCGGCAAAAAATTGCACCGCCATTTTATCAATGACGGTGCAATTGAGTATACGAGGAGGCAACTTACACGCTGTGCATTGTCGGCGCAGAGGCTGATGTGTTGCACCCAGATTGGCGCGAAATCGGCTACCGGAATTGGCAGAATTTTGAGGTGGCGCGCAGCATCCAGAATGGGAACAAGCTGATTGGTGTGAAGATTAGGAGCACCTATGCGGCTCCTGAAGAGCTGAGGTACGTCGGCGCCAAATGGGCTTATTCGTTCTCTCGAGCTGAGATCGTTGCGGCTCTGGATAGGGCGTAGCAGGTGTCTGACAGCCTTTACGATCACTACAAGGACACATGCCAGACCCAGCGCGCTGCTTGTTCGCTAAGAAACAGATTTTTCTTAGCGCTTCTGATACTGGTATTTGCTCTTGGGGCATTCACGTTTGACCCGCAGGGGTGCGAGGACGCGGCGGCAGCCGTTCTGGCAGGTTACGGTTTTGATCTCTCGGTGAGTGGAAGGGTCGTCCAGACGCTTTTGTGGGTTG
>SFNH01000213.1 GCA_004554205.1 Clostridium sp. | reverse complement strand
GGAGAAAAAATAGGGCTTTTGGGAAATCGCAAATTAGAGGACGGAAACCTCTGCAAGGATTGCGCGGCGAAGCTTTCTCCATGGTTTACGGAGAGAAAACAGAGCACCGTTGAGGAGATCAAGGAGCAGCTTGCGTATCGGGAGGCGAACAAAGAGGCAGTCAGCGCGTTTCAAACGACCAGAACGCTGGGCAGGAACATCAAGGTGCTGCTGGATGAAGACGCGGGGAAATTCATGGTAACCTCGGCGCGCAATATCGCCGAAGCAAATCCGGATGTACTTTCGTTTTCGGATGTAACGGGCTGTGACCTGAATGTGGAAGAGAGCAAAACGGAAATCCGTTACCGCGACGCGAACAACGAAGTGCAGAGCTTCAACCCGAAGCGTTACGCATATTCCTACGATTTTTATATGAACATTCATGTCAATCATCCGTACTTCGATGAGATTCGTTTCAAACTCAATGATTCCTCCGTGGATGGCGATGTAGACACGATGCTCGATTACGATGAGGTCAGAGGCGGCGCCGGCAGAGCGCCGATGGCGGGCAGAAATCCGATGGCGGGAAGCGGCACCGGAAGACCGGGTGGAAGACCGACTCCGGGTGCCGGAAGAGCGGGCGCGGCAGGCGGCAGACCACAACCGGGAAGACCACAGCCGGGAAGACCACAGCCGGGCGGCGCAAGACCTATGGGACAGCGTCCGATGGGACAGAATCCGGCAGCCTACGGCATGCAGCCGTTTGATACCGGTATGCGATACCCTGCTGCAGGTCAGAGCGGATGCCAGAGCAGAGGAAGCGGAAGCGAACGCGCCGAAACAGGCCATCAAATGTCCGTACTGCGGCGCGACCACGATCCCAACTGCAAATGGCTGCTGCGAATATTGCGGCGCGGCACTGTAAGCCGGCGCGAAGCAGCATACAGAAGCACCACATAGGAAACGCGTGTATAGAATAGTAGAAAGAAAAAGAGGAAAGAACATGAAAAAACAAAGAGGAACTGCCGGACTTAAAAAAATCATGACCGTCCTGCTGTGCGCGGCGCTGGTGTTTGGTTTAGCGGCCTGCGGCAAAAAGAATCCGGGCGGCACGACGAAGACATCGACCTATCAGGCGAAATTTGACCCGTACTATCTGCACCCGGGTCTGGCGGAAGGTTCAGACTGGACAGCCGCGGATGTATGGTATCCGGTGGACAGTCCGGATTCCCTGCCGATGTATCTGACTTACGGCTACGACAAAGGCTACGATGACTGCCAGTTTGTCATCACATGGATCGATGAAGAGGGCTATGACTACACGGACTGCCTAACCATTGTGGACGGCATGGAACTGATCAGCATGGACGGCGAGGAGCTCGATGTGGATTTCGTCTTCCCGGACTCACTGACCGCTTATGATAAGGAAAGCAAAACACTCTATTCCAGAGCGAACTATCTGGACTATGACCAGCTGGTGGAAGCTTTCAGCGGTAAAACCTTCGCCAACGGACGCGGGAACGCCTCCTTTACTTTTAATGATGACCGGAGTGCGGTGCAGACCTACGGCGGACAGGAATATGAAGGCACCTGGGAGATTACGGCAGATACCGTACTGAGCTTCTTTGACAGAAACGATGCGTCCTATGACAATCATTTGCAAATCCTTCACGATCGGGAAGGCATTTACCTGTACGCGGATTCCGACTACTATTATCCGCAGGAGGCGGAAGAGCCGGAGAATGACGGAGACGCGGATGAGGCCGGCAGCGAAGATGAAACCGGCAGCGGAGAAACTGACGAGGAAGGCGAGGATGCGGCAGCTTAAGGCTGCTGCCCCTGCCGTAAGGAAAGGAAAGTGAAATGCAGCAAAGAAATAGAAACAAACTGACACGCACCGCGCAGATGCTTCTGCTGCTTCTGCTCCTGCTTTTACTTTTTGCGCTCTGTGGCTGCGGTGGACAGGAAGCGGAATCACAGACACCTGAGGACATTCTGCAAACCGCCGAGACGATGAGCGAAAAGCCGGGCTTCCTGCCGGATGACAGCTTGATTACCGAGCTTTACAGCGAAGAAGGCACCTATGAGGACGCTTATGGCACTCAAATAGAGTACAGCTGGCATCTGCCGCAGATCGTAGACGACAGCAAGGCCGCGCGGGAACTTAACGCCAGACTTGCTGCAGACGAGGCGCAAATCCAAAGTGACAAAAAGAGCATGCAGAAGAAGGAGTATGTCATTCCGTCGCAGTACAGCTGGGAGCGGTATTGGCACGGAAGCCGTCTGTTTTTGAAGCTTTCATCGGAGTCCGGTCTGTGGAACGACTACACAATCGTATGTTATGATTTTGCGACCCAAAAAGAAGTCACACCGTCAGAGATTTTAGCGGAGCTGGGTGTTACAGAGCAGACATGGCGCGCGGCCGCCAAAAAAGCAGCCTTGCATTACTTTGATAAATTCTGCACAGACAAAATGAAACGGCGGAATTACTATAACGATGGACACGTGATCATGCGTGCGCGTTTGCTTAGCGACAGCTATTGGGATGACGAGATGCAGACCGATATCTATATCAATGATAAAAATGAGCTGCGCGCGATTTTGGATATTCCAACGATGGCGGGAGCCGGACACTACTATGCGGATCTGCCAATCGACCTTGACGCGTCCAAAGGCAGGAACCTGACTGTGACCGAATCCTTTATCACAGCGGAGCTGCGAGACGGCAAGCTGAGTCTGACCTTTACACAAAACGAAGATTCCGAGCTTGTGTTCGGCGCAATCAAGAATCCGCCGGAATACGGCAAGACCTATCCGGTCGATGGCATTTGCGATGATTATCAGCAGATGCTGATCGGGTATTTAGGCAACAATATCAACCCGTACCTGTTCCTGCTGACCCTTGACGGACGCGTGGAGGTTGTCGATATCACAAGCGGCATGCAGTATGGCTATTACTGCTCCGCCGGACCTCTGCCAAAGACGGTGAAAAAGACCGGGCTCGGCATGGGTACGGTTTCTGAGGGCGGAGGCGCTTACCAAACCGTTTACGCATTGAACAGCAAAGGCAAGAAGAAAGATCTCGCGTCCTCTGTTTTCGCGATGCAGAACGCGGTGCTCCTGTCGATGACCGGGCGGGACTGGCACACGAAGGTCACGCACAAAACGGAAGGCGGCAGCTATACCGATGACTACTGGATGGAGTTTTCCGACGATCACAGCCTGCGCATTCAGAGCGCGTTCGCGGAGGGCGGGCTTACGACGACCTACAACGGCAGCTATGACATTTTGGGCATGACTGAGGACGGACTCGTTCTCATCTGGAATGCCAAGGAAAAGGGCAAAAAGAAAACACGTTACCGTGGTGTTTGGGCAGTAAC
>SFNH01000212.1 GCA_004554205.1 Clostridium sp. | reverse complement strand
CCGTAAAGAAGACCGGAGCTTGTTGATCTGCTCCGGCGAGTGGGTTCGTGCGTTATTCACATAAGGGATGAGCTTGTCGATGGAGACCAGCTTCATCTCGGTTGTCGTCTTTGCCATAGTGGTCACCTCAATACAGGCCCCATTCGGCGAACTTCTCGAAGCCACCGACGGAGCGGATGTAGTCCCGCGCTTCCTCCACGATCTCATGGAACGGAAGCCCGTCCACGGTATCGTCGCCGATGGCACAGCAGAGCTCCACGGGAGCACCGATGCGCTGGGCCTTCAGGAAGGCGTGAATGTTGACGGATACATCGGCCTTGGACAGGTCTTTGCCATGCAGGCCACCACCGGTCACGGAGTCAGCCATATCGCTGCCGAGCTTCCGGTTGGTCGCGCCGGTGTCCACATCCGTGCCACCGGTCCAATCTCCGAGCGGATTGATCTCCACGCCGGGATAGGTTTCGGCCAGCTCCTGTGTGGGAGCGTTGCTCTGGCAGAGAATCAGGCGGACGCCGTCCAGGATGTATTTCCCGTCAGATGTGTATTTCTCATATATCCGGCGGGCAATGGTCGAGAGCTGTTTCTGCTCCGGAGTCAGCGGCACACCTTTGAAGAGGATCTACGTTGCCAGCAATGCGGTGGATGGCGGCGGTGATCGCGCCTTCGTTTAGCATAGCAGTGGTTTCGATGATCACATGACATTTGCCGTGGCCGATCAGGACCTCCACAGCGATTTTGGGATCATGCTCTGTTTTATATGCGAGGTCCACGATGGCACCCGCGATTCGGTCTGCCACCTTGTCCGGGTGGCTCGGATTCACTTTTTCTATCATCTGTTCTTGCTCCTTGCTCTCAGCAGTTTTTCCATCGCGTCATCCTGCGGGGAGCCCTCGTAGGCCGTGGTGCAGTTCTGCTTCACGATGTCGAATATCTCGTACCAGAGCAGGTTTGCCTGCTTCTGAAAACTGAGCATCATCTGTACGAAGGGGCTGGCGATGGGGGCCTTCGTGGTGGGGTGCTTGCCGAGGAGGCCGTAATTGCTGACCGCCTCCGAGCACTGTATATACCGGGCGAAGGCCTCGGAGTAGCTCTCCACCAGCCGAGGATTTACCAGCCGGTCGCAGCCACGTTCCTTCAGCCATCGGATCGTCTCGTTGAAAATGATATCCGCACCGAGGGGCTCACCGTCACGCTGCTTGGCGGACAGGTAGTCGCTGGGGTGCGGCATGTCCGTGCCGGTCAGGTCGGCCACCGGGCCGAGGTCATCTGTGCCATCAAGGTCGGTGATTGGAAGATCCATAACCTGCGCGGCTTTGCCACGAGCGATTTTATCGGCAAGAGCATCCGGCTTATCGCCCGCACGGACGCGCCTGCCGCCTCGATTTGTACCGTCTTTTGCCATGCTTTCACCGTCCTTTCGATGGCCTTGGGGTTAATACCCCGTTTGAACCTGTTTTTTTGCGTAAAAGAGGGGGCGGCGGTCTTTTAGAAGCCGCCTCACAGAGATTCTGATCGCCCCTTCCCATCGGAATCAGTAGTGGTACACCGGGTACTGATCTTCGTTGCGGGTCTTGACGTCGTGATGATGCTTGCACAGTGGCTGCCAGTTCTCCGGGTTCCAGAAAAGCTCCGGATCACCACGGTGCGGAAGGATGTGGTCCACGACCGTTGCCTTGACGTACTTGCCTTCGCGCTGGCACTGGGCGCACAGCGGGTGGGCACGAAGGAAAGCCTTCGAGAGTCTGCGCCACCGGGAGCCGTAGCCACGGGCAGCAGCGGAGCGCACCTCCTCCGGGTGGAGGGAAGCATGCTCGTCACAATATTTCTTTCCCTTGGGCACCAGCTTGGGGCAGCCGGGATGCCTGCAGGGATGGTCCGGGAACCTTGGCATCACTGTCACCGCCTCTCTAATAGAAAAGGTCAGAGCCGGTTTCCCGGTCCCGACCTTCATTTTTCGCATCTTAATCCTATCATAAGAGGCGACTCTCAATCCCTCTCATTTCCTCTCATGCTGAGCGGCCATCGAGAATTTCCGTCACGGCATCCAGTGCCATCTCATGCATCCGGTAGATATGCTGGATGCTGTAGTGCATCTCCACGGCGATCCGCTCCCAAGAGAGGAAGCAGAGGTATCGTTTTTCCAGCAGGGTCTGAAGCTCCACGTCCTCCACGGCGTGGATGGTGGCCATGATCTCTTTCTTCAGCTCCACCAACGCGTTGATGTCATCCTGCAGGCCTTCCTGCACTTCGATGATCTTCATCACGCAGCTTTCCACCTTGGACGCTCCGTGGTTGGGGTTCCTCGGCATGTCCGACAGGACCGCCGTGCAGCTGGTGGCCAGCTCCCGCAGGGAATCGATCTGCTGTATCTTTGACTTGATCCGCATGTCCAGAAACCGCGCCTGACCCAGATATGCCTTAGTAGTCATACGTCTTTTTCTCCTTCCGCAGGTTGGTGATCAGGAGGTTTGGGTCCACTTTGGTCAGCACTCCAAACCAGTTGGAACGGAAGAAGCGTTCAATTTCTTTCAGTTCCTGCTCATCGTCCGTCATGCGGTAATCCTTCACTGCCTGCAGGACGATGGCGTTTGCAAGCTCCTGATAAGGGTCCATCCTTGTACCTCCGATAAGTGTTCCTCTCGGATTGGCACGGATTGTCGAATTTTTTCGAAGGTTGTCATCAGATTTTCAGGTCCGCTTTGACCGCCTCGATCAGGGCAGCCTGCGTTTTGTCCTTCGCCTGCAGGGCCTTCAGGATGCGCTCGTCGATGGTGCCCTTGGTGACGATATGCTGGATCACCACGGTACCGGCGCTCTGGCCCTGTCTCCACAGGCGGGCGTTGGTCTGCTGGTAGAGCTCCAAGGACCAGGTCAAGCCGAACCACACGAGAGTGGAACCACCAGCCTGCAGGTTGAGGCCATGACCGGCGGAGGCGGGATGGATCACCGCTACGGGGATCTGTCCGCTGTTCCAGTCGGTGATGTCCTTGCTGGACTTCAGCTCTCGGACATCGAAGCGGCTCCTGATCCGCTG
>SFNH01000211.1 GCA_004554205.1 Clostridium sp. | reverse complement strand
CCAACATTTTTCAGATGAAAGGGACCTATGCGTATGACAGGAGAGCACAGGAGGTGCCGCTAATGCTGCGGCGACGAGCCGCGCCGGGAGCATAGCCGGACGATACCCAGACACAGTAGGATACCTATGCCCTTCGGCAGCTACCGACAACTACCATACTGAACCGCACCGAAGCGCCCATACAGGCTTTTATGCCTGTGTGGGCGCTTTTTGTCGTTCCCGGCACTTTTTCGCCGTGGGCTGCCGCTCCCCGCCGCCCTCCGTTCTGGAAGGAACATCCACCCGAACAGAACGAAAGGAGCGCAGCATGAGCCGCGAAAAAAATATTTTTGAGAAATTCCCGAAAAAATGGCCAAAAGGGCCATTTGGAAAACCAGTAAGGGGTGAAAGGGGAAACCACGACCTGCCTTCCGGCGCGAAGGGAGGTGAGAAAATGGACCTTGAACACCATTACCGGCACAAGCAGCACACCTTCGATGCGTTCTGCAAAAGGACCATCCGAAATGAGTCTGCTAACGCTTTCCGTCAGGTTCGCGTCCAGCAGGACCGCTTCGTGTCCCTGAGCGATCTGTCGGAGGAGGGCAGCGAGGCGCTTGCGACCTATGACCTCTATCCGTGGGAATACACATCCTTCCCCGTGGGCGGCGACGTGATCCTCATTAAGGATGACCGGCTGGCCGACGCGCTGACCGCCCTGCCTCAGAGATTCCGGGATATCCTTCTGATGTACTGGTTCCTAGAGCTGGCAGACCGTGAGATCGGCGAGAAGCTGAACCTGTCACGGAAAACGGTCAACAACCGCAGGCAGCAGGCCTACGAGCTGCTGAGAAAGTTGATGGGAGGTGACGCGAATGAGTAAGCACAAGCTGATTCCGTATCCGGTGATCGCCGCCGCTGTGCGGGGCGACCCAGAAGCGGTGAACCAGGTGTTGGATCACTATTCCGGCTACATAGCGGCACTGTCCATGCGCAGAGGGTATGACCAGAACGGGAACCCCTGCCTTGCTGTGGACGAGGAGATCCGCCGCCGGATCGAGACGAAGCTGATCGTCGCCATCCTGAGTTTCGACCTGAACTGAACCCAGGCGGGATCTGACCGCGCGCACCCCTTTCCGTGCGGCTGAGCCCTTTGCTCCTTGACAAAGAAAGCCCGGCAAATCCCGGCGCAGCATAGAGCAGACGGATACATTACCGTCTGTGCGGAGCCATACGGCCGGTGCGCCATGACCCTCCAACGGGGCGAGCGATATCCACCGGGCCGCAAAGCGGGCAAGGCAGCCCGCGGGCCACGATGCACAGGTGGGGCGATACTCCCTTGCAGTCACAGTCCGGGCGTGCAGCCGTATTCAGGCGGTGAGGCGTCGCAGGCAATGAGCAGGGCCGCGCGAGAACCGCGCGGGGGTGGGATTCCCGTGGAGCTGATAGGCCATTCAGCCGTCCGTTTCTGCTGTTCTTCGTAAGCTATCAAAAAATGATTTGTTTTCAGACGTTTAGAAAGGGGCTAACTATGCAAACGACCGTTTCATCTGAAAAGAAATACGCCCCGCCGAGGCGGAGCGAAAAACAGATCGGCAACACAACCTTTATCGTCAATTCCTTCTTTCGGGAAAAGGGCGATGAGGGTATTGCCGTAAAGCTGGAACGTCTGATGAAAGCGGACGTTCAGAAAGAAGCTACAACTTAATTCTCCCAAACAGGCAGACAGGGACAAAAAGACGCGGTATAATGAAGGTGACTTCAAAACCGTGTTTGACTGCCGGATGGGAGGTTACTATGTATCATCAGTCAAACACCGCTGCCGCGCTTCAATTCCCTTACAGCGCTATGAGCGTCGAAGCTGTTACCGCTTTGTACTGCCGTTTGTCGCGTGACGATGAATTGCAGGGCGACAGCAACAGTATCATCAACCAGAAAAAGATCCTTCAACGCTATGCACTTGACCACGGCTACAAAAATTATCGCTTTTATATTGATGACGGCATTTCGGGTACGACATTTAACCGACCTGGCTTCCAGCAAATGATTGCGGATATCGAAGCCGGCCTTGTCAATCGGGTCATTATCAAGGATATGTCACGCCTGGGCCGTGATTATCTGCAAGTGGGCATGTATACCGAGATCATGTTCCCGGAGCATGACATTCACTTTATTGCTGTCAACGATGGCGTGGACAGCACCCAGGGTGATAATGAGTTCACCCCTTTTCGGAACATCATCAATGAGTGGTATGCAAAAGACACCAGTAAGAAGATCCGTGCCGTGATGAAGGTCAAGGGCAACGCCGGCGAGCATCTGACGACCCTGCCGCCCTATGGCTACATGAAGGCTCCTGACAACAAAAAGCTGTGGGTCAGGGACGAGGACGCCGCAGCGGTGGTCTATGAGATCGGCCTATATGCCAGCAGGGGCCGGAAAGCAAGTAATATCAAGCGGGGTTTGCCCTACGCATGGGATGCCTCCACCGTAGCGGATATCATGGACCGCTGGCGGGAGTACCTGGGGCACACGGTCAATTTCAAGACGAGGAAGAAGTCCTACAAGAGCAAAAAGGTCATCCATAATCCGGAAAGTGAATGGGTCATCTTTGAGAATACCCATGAACCTATCTGGACAGAAGCCATTGCCGAGGCTGTAAAGCAGGCGCGGCAGTCACGGCGCCGTCCGACAAAGATGGGAGAAATGGGAATGTTCTCTGGCATGATGTTCTGCGCGGACTGCGGATCTGTCATGTATCAATGCAGAGCCACCAACTTCCGGCGCGAGCAGGAATACTACCTGTGCGCCGGCTACCGAAAGAGCCGTGACTTCTGCGGTCAGACCCATTCCATCCGCACGGTGATCTTGGAGGAATTGATTCTGGAAAACCTGCGGGAGATCGTTTCCTTCGCCTCCCGCAGTAAGGATGACTTTGTGAGGCTGGTCATGGACAGCGACCTGCGGCAGCGCGACCGGGATCTTGCAAAGCGGAAACGGCAGCTTGCCGATTCCGAAAAGCGGATCACAGAACTGGATGCTATCTTCAAGCGGCTCTATGAGGACAACATTTCGGGCAAGCTCTCTGATGAACGCTTTCAGAAGCTCTCTGCGGACTATGAGAAGGAAGAACAGGATCTCAAGGCGCTGACGAGTTCCCTTCGGAAAGAAGTGGAGCTGGAGGAAAGTAAATCGGCGGATGTTGATCGTTTTCTCTCCGTTGTGGAGAGGTACACGGATATCCCGGA
>SFNH01000049.1 GCA_004554205.1 Clostridium sp. | reverse complement strand
GACCGTAAGAAAGCGTGGCGGTTGTAGGCAAAAATCCCATTGCCGAAGGCAATTTTCATGGATTTTTGCCTGTAACTGTGAAGGCACTGAACAGTTACATCAAAAGTTTTACACCCGTCGACCGAACAAAAGAGGAACCCCCGCCCGCGACCGAGGCGAAAGTTTTACACCCGTCGACCGAACAAAGGAGGAACCCCCGCCTGCGACCGAACAAAAAACAAAAGAGGAAACCCAAGTTGAAAATTGATTCAGAATGTTGTATGATTGTAAAATAGGAAACAGGTATGTCTGATCAGAGCGGGAAGGAGGCGGATGGGTATGCTGTCCTGCAAAGAAGCGGAGAAGCTGGTCGTACCTTTTATCAACGTTCAGTTGGGAGAAGATGAGCTGGAGCAGTTCTTAAACCATATCCACACCTGCCCTGCCTGCAGGGAGGAGCTGGAAATCTATTATACCGTGTATGTCGGTCTGCGGCAGCTCGATTTCGGAAGCGGCGGCTACGACATTGCCGGGGAGCTTAAGGAGAGCCTTGACAATGCGTGGCTCACCGTGCGTACCGTCCGCCTGCGGAAGATCATCACATACGCGGCGAATACTCTCTGCGCGGTCGGAGTGCTGACGATTCTTCTGATGCAGCTTCGGATCTGGATTCAGAGCGGAATATTCTAAAAAGGAGAAGCGGCGATGGGAAAGCTTGTGCTGATAGACGGTCACAGTATTTTAAACCGGGCGTTTTACGGCGTGCCGGAACTGACCAATTCCGAGGGACTTCACACCAACGCGGTGTACGGGTTCCTCAATATTATGTTTAAGATCTTAGAGGAGGAGAAGGCGGATCACCTGGCAGTGGCCTTCGATTTAAAGGAGCCGACCTTCCGCCACAGGATGTATGCGGAGTACAAGGGCACAAGGAAGCCGATGCCGGAGGAGTTAAGGGAGCAGGTGCCGCTCATGAAGGAGATCCTCGCCGCCATGGGCGTTCCGATCATGACCATGGCGGGCTACGAGGCGGACGATATATTGGGGACGCTTGCAAAGCGCAGCCAGGCGGAGGGCGTGGACGTCTCGGTCGTGTCCGGCGACCGCGACCTCTTGCAGCTTGCGGACACCCACATCAAGATCCGCATTCCGAAGACGACTCGCGCAGGAACCGAGGTCAAAGATTACTATCCGGAGGATGTAAAACGCGAGTATCAGGTGACGCCCACGGAGTTTATCGACGTGAAGGCGCTTATGGGCGATGCCTCGGACAATATTCCGGGCGTGCCGTCCATCGGTGAAAAGACGGCGACAAGCCTGATTGCCGCTTACGGGAGTATCGAAAACGCGTATGCCCATCTTGACGAGATCAAGCCGCCGAGGGCGCAGAAGGCGCTTGCGGAGCATTATGACATGGCGGTGATGAGCAAGGAGCTTGCGACCATCTGTACCGACTGTCCGATCGCATTCTCCTATGAGGATGCGCTGATCGGAAATCTCTACACGCGGGAGGCCTTTCAGTATATGAAGCGCCTGGAATTCAAGTCAATCCTGCCGCGGTTTGACGCGCAGAATATGGGCTCTTCATCGGTTGAGGAGAAATTTTGGACCGTGGATGAGTTGTCCGGCGCAGATGAGCTCTTTGCGCGCGTGGGAAAGGCACAGCGCACAGGTTTTCAACTGATCCACGACGGGACGCGTGTCTGCGGGCTCTCCCTGTGCTTCGGGGAGGAGGAGATCTACGCGATCCCGGTGTCGGGACTTATTACCCCGTCCTATCTGTGCGGAAGGGTAAAAGAGCTGATCGAGAAAAAGAACGGGGCTTTCCCGGCGCTTTCCACGCTTGATTTAAAGCCGCAGCTTAAATTTCTCGACCTGGATTATGACAGCCCCGTGATGGACGTGGGCGTGGCGGGGTATCTTTTAAACCCCTTAAAGGACACTTACGATTACGACGACCTGGCGCGGGACTATCTGGGAATGACCGTTCCCTCCGGCGCGGATCTTCTCGGCAAAAAATCCGTTGCGGCGGCGTTTGCCGACGGGGAGCAGGCGGCAGAAAAATGCGCCTGCTATATGGCGTATGTGGCGTGGAAAGCGGCGCCGGCGCTTATTGAAACGCTTAAGGAAGACGGGATGCTTCCGCTTTATCAGGATATGGAGCTGCCGCTGATCTACAGTCTCCGCCACATGGAGGAGGCCGGGATCCGTGTGGATAAGGAGCAGCTTAAGGAGTACGGCGATAAGCTCAAGGTAAGCATTGCGTCGATCGAGCGGGAAATCTACGACCTGGCGGGCGAGACATTCAACATCAATTCCCCGAAGCAGCTCGGCGAAATTTTATTTGAGAAGATGAAGCTTCCCCACGGGAAAAAGACAAAGACAGGATATTCGACGGCGGCGGATGTGCTTGAGAAGCTGGCGCCGGATTATCCGGTGGTGAGAAAGATTCTTGATTACCGGCAGTTTGCGAAGCTGAATTCGACTTACGCGGAGGGACTTGCGGCCTATATCCGGGAGGACGGCAGAATCCACGGCAAATTCAACCAGACGATCACGGCGACGGGGCGGATCAGCAGCACGGAGCCGAATCTGCAGAATATTCCGGTGCGCATGGAGCTGGGGCGTGAGATCCGAAAGATCTTTGTGCCGGAGGACGGCTTCGTCTTTGTGGACGCGGACTACTCGCAGATCGAGCTTCGCATCCTCGCGCACATGTCGGGGGATGAACGCCTGATCCTGGCTTACCGGGACGCGCAGGACATCCATGCGATCACGGCGTCCGAGGTATTCCACACGCCGTTAAATGAGGTGACGCCGCTTCAGCGGCGCAACGCCAAGGCGGTGAATTTCGGCATTGTCTACGGGATCAGCGCCTTTGGCTTAAGCGAGGATTTGAGCATCAGCCGGAAAGAGGCGCTTGAGTATATCAACAAGTATTTTGACACCTACCCGGGCGTGAAGGCATTTCTGGATACGCAGGTAAGGCTCGGTAAGGAGCAGGGCTATGTGACGACGATGTTCGGAAGAAGAAGGCCGATACCGGAGCTTAAATCCGCGAACTTTATGCAGCGCTCCTTCGGCGAGCGGGTTGCGATGAATTCGCCGATCCAGGGCACGGCCGCGGACATTATGAAGGTCGCGATGATCGCGGTGGACAGGGAATTGCGGGCGAGAGGCTTGCGATCGAGGATCGTGCTCCAGGTGCATGACGAGCTTTTGGTGGAGGCGCACGAGAGCGAGGTGTCGGAGGTGACGCAGCTTCTCGTGGAGAAGATGAAGCATGCGGCAGAGCTTAAGGTCTGCCTTGAGGTGGAGGCGCACACAGGCAAAAACTGGCTGGACGCGAAGTGACAGGGTGGGTTTTATGATGGATGAACAGGAGAAAAGAAAAGACCGGGCCGGAGAGGAAAAGAGCCGCCCGCGTGTGCTGGTGAGCGCCTGCCTTCTGGACTTTAAGTGCCGCTACGACGGGAAGGGGGAGCTTAACGATGAGGTGCACGCCCTGATGAGAGAGGCGGACTTAATCCCGATATGCCCGGAAATCTACGGCGGGCTCGCAACTCCGCGGGAGCCGGCAGAGCGCGTCGGAGAGCGCGTTGTCACAAAAAGCGGGACGGATGTGACCGTGCAGTACAAAAAGGGCGCGAGGGCGGCCCTTCACCTGGCAGAGCTCTACGGCTGCACCTGCGCGCTTCTTAAGGAGCGTAGCCCCTCCTGCGGGAGCGGGATGATCTATGACGGGAGCTACACCGGGAAAACAATACCCGGATATGGAGTATGTTCGGAGCTTCTTAAGGAGCACGGAATTGCTGTGTTTGGGGAGAGTCGTGTCGATGAATGCCGGAAATTCCTTGAAGCCGGCGGGAAAGTATGCTATAATCAATCCCCGGAATAAAGATAAGAAGAGCGGGGAGCGGGATGGCAGTTTTGGGAGTCACCGGCGGAGTAGGAGCCGGAAAGAGCCGGATCCTTACTATTTTAAAGGAAGAGTACGGCGCAGCGATCATACAGGCGGACGAGGTGGCAAGGCAGCTTGAGGAGCCGGGGCGCCCTGGGCTTGCGGCGCTTGTGGAATGTTTTGGAAACGGAATTCTTAACAGTGAAGGAGAACTTGACCGGGCACGGTTTGCCGGGCTTATCTTTGCGGATCATCAGGCGCTTTTAAGGACGAACGAGATCCTTCATCCGCTTGTCTGGGATCAGATACGCAGCCGGATATCGGAGAAAAAGGACAGACTTACAGCCGTGGAGGCGGCGCTGTTTGACGAGAAAAGCCGTGAGATCTGCGACTGCCTGCTGTTTGTGGATACCGACGAAGAGACCAGGATCCGCCGCCTGATCGAGAATCGGGGATACTCGCGCGGGCAGTGTCTAGCCGTGATGAGAAATCAGCCGGACAGGGAGAGCTTTCTTAAGCTTACAGACTATGTGATCGACAACAACGGCACAGAGGAAGATGTTAAAAGGCAGCTTTCCGAAGTGATGAAGGAGATTAGTACCAATGAGACTTGTTAGCATTGCCAGCGGCAGCAGCGGGAACTGCATCTATATCGGTTCGGACAACACCCACATTCTGGTAGATGCCGGCATCAGCAATAAGAGGATTGAGCAGGGGTTAAATGAGGTTGGCTTAAAGGGCGCGGAGCTTGACGGCATTGTCGTCACGCACGAGCACTCGGATCATGTGAAGGGGCTTGGGGTGCTGGCGCGCAAGTACCGGCTTCCGGTTTACGGGACGAGGGGGACGCTTGATAAGATCGCCGCGATGAGCGCGCTCGGGGAGTACCCGAAGGAGCTTTTAAGGCCGGTGAGCCCGGATGTGGCGTTTGCCATCGGCGATCTGAAGCTTGAGCCGTTCTCCATCGACCATGATGCGGCGGATCCGGTCGCGTACAGGGTGAAGCACGGGCGTATCGGCGTGGCTGTGGCAACGGATATGGGACATTACGACCAGTATGTGATCGACCATCTGCAGGGGCTGGATGCGATCCTTATTGAGTCGAACCATGATGTGAATATGCTTCAGGCGGGGCCGTATCCCTATTACCTGAAGCGGCGCATCCTGAGCGATCACGGGCATCTGTCCAATGAGAACGCGGGCAGGCTTTTAAGCTGTATCCTCCATGACGGCCTTAAGCAGATCCTTCTCGGGCATCTGAGCAGGGAGAATAATTATGAGGCGCTCGCCTATGAGACGGTGAGGCTTGAGATCGACCGGAGTGACACGCCTTACCGGGCCATCGATTTCCCGATCACCGTGGCGAGGCGTGATGAGATGTCGCAGATCATCAATCTATAAAGCTTAAGTAGAAAGGCAGAGAAGACCATGAACAAAGTGATTATTACTGTAGTAGGAAAGGACACCGTAGGGATCATCGCAAAGGTATGTACATATCTGGCGGAAAAGAAGGTAAATATCCTTGATATTTCCCAGACGATCGTGCAGGAATATTTTAACATGATGATGATCGCGGATCTTGGGTCCGCCACAGGCTCATTTGATGAGATCGCGTCGGAGCTTGAGCGTGTCGGCGAGGAGATCGGCGTGAGGATCAAGTGCCAGAGAGAGGAAATCTTTACGAAAATGCACCGCATCTGAGCGGGTGGTATAATAGTCGCCAAATGCCTGAGGGCAGGCGCTTGGCTCGTTGCTTTATGGTATAACGAATAGAAGAAAAGGCGGATACGGCTATGTTAAATATGTTTGAAGTAATTGAGACCAACAACATGATCGAGCACGAGAAGCTTGATGTGCGCACCATCACGATGGGGATAAGCCTTCTTGACTGCTGCGATGACGACCTTCAGGCATTAAATGAAAAAATCTATCAGAAGATCACAACCTGCGCAAGAGATCTTGTGTCCACCGGTGAGGCGATCGCAAGGGATTTCGGCGTGCCGATCGTCAACAAGCGGATCTCTGTGACACCGATCTCGATTGTGGGAGGGTCTGCCTGCAGGCGCCCGGAGGATTTCGTGACGATCGCGCAGACGCTTGACCGTGCGGCAAAGGAGGTTGGCGTCAATTTTATCGGCGGCTATTCCGCGCTGGTATCAAAGGGGATGACCGCGGCGGAGGAAAATCTGATCCGTTCCATCCCGCAGGCGCTTGCCACTACCGAGCGCGTGTGCAGCTCAGTCAATGTGGGCTCGACTAAGACAGGCCTTAATATGGATGCGGTGAGGCTGATGGGCGAGATCGTGCTCCTGACGGCGGAGGCGACAAAGGAAAATGACTCGCTCGGCTGTGCGAAGCTGGTGGTGTTCTGCAATGCGCCGGATGATAATCCGTTTATGGCGGGGGCGTTCCACGGCGTGACGGAGGCGGACGCCATCATCAACGTGGGCGTAAGCGGCCCGGGCGTGGTGAAGGTGGCGCTCGAGAAGGCGCGCGGCGAGAATTTTGAGGTGCTCTGCGAGACGATCAAGAAGACGGCGTTTAAGATTACGCGCGTGGGGCAGCTCGTGGCGCAGGAGGCGTCCAGACGTCTCGGCGTCCCGTTTGGCATTATCGACCTTTCCCTGGCGCCGACCCCGGCGGTGGGAGACAGTGTGGCCCAGATCCTTGAGGAGATCGGTCTTGAGCGTGTCGGCGCGCCGGGCACGACCGCGGCGCTTGCCATATTAAACGATCAGGTGAAGAAGGGCGGCGTGATGGCATCCTCCTATGTGGGGGGCTTAAGCGGAGCGTTTATCCCGGTCAGCGAGGATCAGGGCATGATCGATGCGGTGTCCATGGGGGCGCTCACGCTTGAGAAGCTTGAGGCGATGACGTGTGTCTGCTCGGTCGGGCTTGACATGATCGCGATTCCGGGAGATACTACGGCCTCCACGATCGCGGGCATCATCGCGGATGAGGCGGCGATCGGCATGATCAACCAGAAGACGACGGCCGTCCGCGTGATCCCGGTGATCGGAAAGAGCGTGGGGGATACGGTTGAGTTCGGCGGGCTTTTGGGCTACGCTCCGGTCATGCCGGTAAATCCGTACTCCTGTGAGAAGTTCGTAAATCGCGGCGGCAGGATCCCGGCTCCGATCCACAGTTTCAAAAACTAGTCGAGGATAATGACGGACTTTGTGTATTCATTTTTCATTGCGCGTCCCTTGAAAAGAACAAGCGTTCGATACAGGTGGGAGGCAAAGATATCCTGATTCAGAGTGCGCAAATCTTCCGGCGGGAGGATTGTTTTCGCGTCTGCGGTCTTTGTGATGAGCGGGACCGCGGCGCTTTTTTTTATCTCGCCAAGGAGCTCGGCGGCGCGCCTGCGAAAACCGAGAATCCGGGCGTAGGAGACGTAATCCTGCTCTTTCCGGCGCGTCACGTCATCCGCGGTGATTCCGAGCACCAGATGCAGGAGTGCGCGGCTGACCCGGGTGTAGGTGTACCCGCGTGTCTTAAGCATCGTCACGCAGCCGGAATAGCCGGAAACATCCGGGATGGATTTTTCAAGCCGCGCTGCGAGCTCCGGTGAGAGGTCGGCATACCATGACAGATCTCTGCCGTCCCTTACGCTTTCTAAGAGCCGGTACTGCAAAAGAAGCGACATATCGTCGGTGCGGATCGGCGCGGCCTCGGCGCCCTCGCTAAGAAGCGCGGCGAGCGCGGCTTCGGGGAGCAGGGCACGCCACCTCTCAGGCTTTCCTTCCAGAATGAGCTTTCGGATGGCGGAGGCGGAGGGCAGGCAGCGTTCGGGCGCTTCAAGCTCATGGTAGCCCTGTCCTTCCCGCCGGATAGTCACGGGGGCGATGGCGCTTTTCCGGCGCTTTAGCGCCTTTAAGTACTCGATGGCGAGGATATTGTTGGGGGAGGAGAGGGGATTTTTCAGAACCCCGTGATCCGACAGGGCCGCATATCTCGCGGCAGGATAGGAGAGCCCCCGCTTTAAGAGTTCGCGCAGCCGGCTCTTAAATTCCTCCGGCTCATCATCAAGGATATCCGCCGCCTGCGCGAGCGGCTCAAGCTCCCCGAGCTCACTTCCGAAGCAGAGGATATCCACCGCGCCGAGCTTATCAAGGAGCGCGACGCCGCAGGCGGCAAAGTCCTCGGCGCTGCTCGTGGCAAAGGCGACGGGAAGCTCTAGCACAAGATCCGCCCCGCAGGAAAGCGCCATGCGGGTTCTTGTATACTTGTCAAAGACGGCAGGCTCGCCCCGCTGCACAAAGTCGCCGCTCATTGCCACAACGATGAAATCCGCCCCGGTGCGGGCGCGGACCGCGTCGATCTGGTACTGATGACCTCTATGGAACGGATTGTATTCCGCGATAATTCCTGCCGTTTTCATAAAATATCGTTCTCCCTGCAATTTAAAGTATCATCTGCTTTGATTATACCCAAAATTTTTTTTGACGTAAAGGGGAAGGGGTCCATGAGTTTCCGCATTTTTACGGTTACACATGATTTCCTGACTCATATAGCATTCACACACCGGGCAAAAAACATTTCCTTCAATTTGTATGCCCCTTTCGGACATAAATGTCCGTAATTGGCATACAAATTTTTGAAAATGTTTTTTTAACGATGCATTTCATTGCTATATGGACAGGAAATCATACCTCAATTACAAAGTGCGGAAACTCAAGGAAGGCGTCTTGCTGTTTTGTAAAAAATGCAAATTTATTGTATACAAGGACTTGAAAAAATTGGTTAAACCAAATAGAATAGGGAGAGAATCATATTGTATGGCCTGATTCGGAAAAGATAAAAGAAGAGGAGAGGAAGCAACGTATGAAATTTATGGTAGAAACGAGCGCGCGTCATGTGCACGTATCCCAGGCAGACCTGGAGACTCTGTTCGGCGCAGGCTATGAGCTGACAAAGAAAAAAGATCTGTCCCAGCCGGGGCAGTACGCCTGTGAGGAGAGAGTTACCATCGTCGGCTCGAAGAAGGAGTTAGCCGGCGTGTCCATCTTAGGGCCGGTGAGAAAAGAGACTCAGGTCGAATTGTCCTTAACCGACGCGCGCTCCATCGGCGTCACCGCGCCGGTTCGCGAGTCCGGCGACCTGGCAGGCAGCGGCGCGTGCAGGATCATAGGGCCGAAGGGTGAGATTGAGATCACACAGGGCGTGATCGCCGCGAAGCGCCATATCCACGCAACTACGAAGGATGCGGCGGCGCTCGGCGTCTCAAACGGCGATATCGTGTCGGTAAAGATCGACACGGACGGAAGAAGCCTTATTTTCGGCGATGTGGTTGTTCGCGTGAGCGACAGCTACGCGCTGGCGATGCACATTGACACCGACGAGTCGAATGCGGCGGGCTGCGGAAGGGATGTGCAGGGCGAGATCGTAAAGTGAGTTCTCCCCGCACGGAATTACTATCTGACGAATAAAACACGAAGTTAAGGAGAATCTGTATACAATGAAAATTTTAGTTATCAACTGCGGAAGTTCCTCCCTGAAATATCAGCTTATTGACATGGAGGACGAGAGCGTGATCGCAAAGGGGCTCTGCGAGAGAATCGGAATCGAGGGCTCCAAGCTTACCCATCAGCCGGCCGGGAAGGACAAGGTCGTCATTGAGAGGGCGATGCCGTCGCACAAGACCGCGATCGAGATGGTCATGGAAGCGCTCAAGGATCCGGCGCACGGCGTGATAAAGAGCACCGATGAGATTTCCGCGATCGGACATCGTGTCCTGCACGGCGGCAAGGTGTACAGCGAGTCGATTGTGGTGAACGACGATGTAAAGCGGGTGATCCGCGAATGCTTCGACCTGGGGCCCCTTCACAACCCGGCAAACCTGATGGGAATCGAGGCGTGCGAGGCGGCGATGCCGGGCAAGAAAAATGTGGCTGTCTGGGATACCGCGTTTGGCATGGCAATGCCGGAGAAGGCATATATGTACGCGATCCCGCACGAGTATTACGAGAAATACAGCATTCGCCGCTACGGCTTTCACGGCACCAGCCATATGTTCGTATCCGGCGAGGCGATCAAGTTCGGCGGGCTTGACCCGAAGAACGCGAAGGTGATCGTCTGCCACCTGGGGAACGGCGCGAGCGTCTCTGCCTCCATCGGCGGCAGGTGCGTGGATACCAGCATGGGCCTCACCCCTCTCGAGGGACTGATCATGGGCACAAGAAGCGGCGACGTCGATCCGGCTGTCGTGCAGTTCATCTGCAACAAGGAGGGCAAGGACGTCAACGAGGTCTTAAACATCCTCAACAAGAAGTCCGGTGTGCTCGGCATGAGCGGCGGCATTTCCAGCGATTTCCGCGATATCGAGAATGCCAAAAAGGAGGGCAACCATCTGGCAGAGGTGGCGCTTGACGCGTTCGTTTACCGTGTCGCAAAGTACATCGGCGCTTACACGGCGGCGATGAACGGCGTGGACGCGATCGCGTTTACCGCGGGCGTCGGCGAGAACGATAAGGCGGGAAGAAAGGCAATCTGCGGCTACCTTGGTTACCTCGGCGTGAAGATCGACGATGCCGCAAATGATGTGAGAGGCGAGAAAGCCATGATCTCGGCTCCCGATTCCAAAGTGAAAGTGATGCTGATTCCGACCAACGAGGAGCTCGCCATCGCACGGGAGACAAAGAGACTGGTAGAGGCGTAAGCAGCTGCGTTCGGCCGCGGGCGGGGGATTCTCTTTTGTTCGGTCGCTGGATGTAAAACTTTTGCTCGCATGGCTCGCAAAAGTGTTCACCGGCCTCCCTCACAGCAAGGTTTACACCGCTCCCTCGGGCTGCCCTTCCGGGACTGCGGCGTAAAATCCGCGAGAAACGTCGCATGGCTAAGCCGTTGCAAAAAATTAGTTGACAAACCCTGTGCGCCTATGTATAATGTCATAGATGCATATTAGGAGATCAATATGCTTATTAACTTAACAGAGCTGTTTACCAGAGATGGGAAAGAGAAGGACTACTTGTGCGGCATTGATATCGACCGGCTCCACACAGGCGGAGCGGAGTTTGATATCGTGGAGAAGACGCCGGTCTCGCTTCATATCCGAAACCTCGGGGACAAGAAGCTTTTGATGGAGGGACATGCCGGGGTAACCCTGCGGATTCCCTGCGACAGATGCTTAGAGCCCGTAGATTGTCCGTTTGTTCTGGACATGGAGGAGGAGCTCGATATGGCGCAGGCCGATGAGGAGCGCGCGGACGGTCTTGACGAACAGCCCTATGTAAGCAGTTACAATCTGGATGTGGACCGGCTGATCGCCAACGAACTGTTGCTGAATCTGCCGATGAAGGTGCTTTGCAGGGAAGACTGCAAGGGAATTTGCAATCGATGTGGTGCGAACCTCAATCACGCGAAATGCTCCTGTGATACCAGTTCGCCTGACCCGAGAATGTCAGCAATCCAGGATTTATTTCAAAAGTTTAAGGAGGTGTAAACCATGTCTATCTGCCCGAAGAATAAATCTTCCAAAGCAAGACGCGACAAGCGCAGAGCGAATTGGAAAATGAGCGCTATGAACTTAGTGAAGTGCAGCAAGTGCGGCGCGCTGATGATGCCGCACAGAGTATGTAAGGCCTGCGGCTCTTACAACAAGAAAGAGATCGTTTCTGTTGAGGAGTAATGATCAACCGTAAAATAAGGGACAGGATTGTCTATCGGCAATCCTGTCCCTTATTTTTGGGAGAAATTCCTTGTCTATATAAATTTAATATGATAATATTATAAATAAAAAAGGAGGTATCTATATGAGCTTTATCAACAGAGAAGTGCAGGATTTCCGTGTTCAGGCATTCCAGAACGGAAAGTTTCTTGAGGTGACAAAGGAGTCCATTTTGGGCCACTGGTCGGTGTTTTTCTTTTATCCGGCGGATTTCTCGTTTGTCTGCCCGACGGAGCTTGGCGATCTGATGGATTTCTATGAGGAATTTAAAAAGATCAACTGCGAGATCTATTCTGTGTCGGAGGACACACATTTTGTGCACAAGGCATGGGCGGATGCCTCCGATACCATCAGGCGGATCGGCTATCCGATGCTGGCGGACCCGGCGGGACGCCTTGCGCGCCAGTTTGACGTGCTGGTGGAGGAAGACGGGAAAGCGCTGCGCGGCACCTTTGTGGTGAACCCGGAGGGAAAGATCAAGGTTTACGAGATCCATGATATGGGTATCGGAAGAAATGCAGCGGAGCTTCTGCGCAAGGTTCAGGCGGCGCAGTTTGTGGCGGAGCACGGCGATCAGGTATGTCCCGCAAAGTGGAAACCGGGTGAAGACACGCTGACGCCGAGCCTCGATCTGGTCGGCATGCTTTAAGCCGCGGAATTCATTAGAAGGGGGG
>SFNH01000210.1 GCA_004554205.1 Clostridium sp. | reverse complement strand
GGTGACCGGAGACGTGCCACAGTATGCCAACTACGTTCCGCAGACGTTTGCACAGTACGGGATCCCGTTTTTTATCGACCAGACGAGAAACATTCTGTTTCACCCGTTCATCGAGTTTATCCGCGCGGCGCTTGAGGTCGTGGAGTTTGATTTCTCCTACCAGAGCGTGTTCCGCTTCCTTCGGAGCGGACTGGCGGGACGGCTTCTGACGGAGAATAAGACGGAGCAGACGGCAGACGAGGATGGCGCCAAAGCCAAAGCCGGAGCCGGGGTGAATGATGAGGACGGCGCTGGAGCCGGAGTGGTAGACGAGGACGGTGTTGAAGTCAAAGCAGGATCGGATGAGGACGGTGTTGGAGCCGGTGCGGATGCAGAGGATGTGATTGACCGCCTGGAGAATTATGTGCTTGCAAAGGGAATCCGCGGCAGAAAGCGCTGGAGTGAGAAATGGACATCCGTGATGAAGCGGGATGCCCGCCATCCGGAGGCGGCGCAGGAGGAGATGGCTCTTTTGAACCGGGCGCGGGAGCGGATCGTTCTGGCGTTTGAGCCGCTGTGCGAACTTTTTTCCGGGAAAAAACACACGGTTGCGGAGCAGACCTACGGACTGTATGAGTTTATCACCGCGCTGGACATTGAAGCGCAGCTTAGGGAGAAGCAGTTCCTCTTAGAACAGGCGGAGGAGACGGAGTATAACGGCGTGCGCAGGAACCAGACCAGAGCGCAGGAGTACGGGCAGATTTATAAGATCGTGATGGATCTTTTTGACAAGGTCACGTCGCTGCTCGGGGAGGAACAGATGTCGGTCCGGGAGTACGGAGATATTCTGGACGCAGGATTTTCTGCGGCAAAGGTCGGCATGATTCCGCCGGGAAATGACCGTGTGACGGTCGGAGACATTGAGCGCACCAGATTAAATCATATCCGGATTCTGTTCTTTGTGGGAGTCAATGATGGTATCGTGCCGAAAGCCGGCAGCACCGGAAGCATCATCTCACAGTTCGAGCGCGAGAAGATGGCGGAGCATCATCTGATGTTGGCACCGGGGGCGCGGGAAAAAGTCTTTATCCAGAAGTTTTATCTTTATCTGAACTTAACCAAGCCGTCGGACGGATTGTATGTCACCTACT
Organism: Clostridium sp.; assembly: GCA_004554205.1. Taxonomy (GTDB): domain Bacteria; phylum Bacillota; class Clostridia; order Lachnospirales; family Lachnospiraceae; genus Brotaphodocola. The sequence continues at coordinate 3,466 of SFNH01000210.1, read as the reverse complement.
CGAGGGTCAGTCCGGAGGGAAAGGCGCTGCGCCGGTCTTATCTGATCGGAACGCTCTGCAATATGTTCCCGGAACTAGAGATCCGTGAGCCGGAGGAGGAGACGGAGGCGTCCGCGATTCTTACGCCGGAGAGCGGGATCGACTATCTGCTGGAGGGACTCTGGACAGAACAAAAGTCACATACCTGGGAGGCGCTTGCAAAGTGGTATCTCTCGGATGAGACTTATCATGCGAAGGCGCTGCGCCTGCTTGCGGCATCTTTTTACCGTTACAGCGGAGAGCCGATCGGAAAAGAGGTTGCGCGCGCCTTATACGGCACGGAACTGGAGAACAGTGTCACAAGGCTGGAGCAGTTTGCGGAGTGCGCGTTTGCACATTACATGACCTACGGACTGGGACTGTCGCAGCGGGAATTACAGGAGTTTGCCGGCGTGGATATGGGAAATATCTATCACGACGCGCTGTGGCATTTTGCGGAGCGCATCCGCAGGTCTTCGTATACCTGGTACGATCTGCCCGAACAGACGCGGGAGGCGTGGATTGAGGAGAGCATGAATGACGCGATTGCGGGCTGTGCGAATGTGGGTGCATTCGACGAGGCGAAGAACCGCTATCTGCTGTCGCGCATGAAAGACACGATCCGGCGCACGGTGTGGGCGCTCACGATCCAGGTGCAGAAGGGGCGTTTTACGCCGAGTGATTTTGAGGTGTCGTTTTCGCAGGCCGATCATCTGGAGGCAATCCGTTTTCAGCTGACCGAGGAGGAAAAGATGCGTCTGCGGGGCAGGATTGACCGCGTGGATACCTGTGAGACGGACGATAAGGTGTATGTAAAGATCATTGATTACAAATCGGGCAACACCACATTTTCCCTGCTGAATCTGTATCACGGGCTGCAGCTGCAGCTGGTGGTTTATATGAATGCGGCGCTCGAACTGGAGGCAAAAAAGCATCCGGGAAAACAGGCGGTGCCTGCGGGAATGTTTTACTATCACATTGAGGATCCGGTGGTTGACGGCAGCGGCACAGAGTCGGAGGAGGAGATCCGGCAGGCCGTGCTGGAGGAATTAAAGCCGAACGGGTTAGTCAACGACGATCCCGAGATATACGGGGCGATGGATACGGAGCTTTCCGGAAGCTCCGCAGTCATTCCTGTGGCGCTTAAAGCGGACGGTTCCTTAAAAGCGACGTCCAAGACGGCGAGTACGGAAGAATTTGAGACAATGTCGGACTACGTGAAGGAGACCGTGACGAAGGCGGGCAGAAGAATCCTGGGCGGAGATGTGGCGGCGGCACCGTATGGCTGCGACTATTGTCCGTATCACATGGTGTGCGGATTTGACGCGCGGATACCGGGCTTTTCTTACCGGAAGTTAGAAAAGCCGGACGGTGCCGAGGCGATTCTTGCGAAAATGAGAGAGACGCGAAGCGAGGAGAAGAGACAGTAGATGGGTGTTTCATGGACCAGAGAACAACAACAGGTAATCGATTTAAGAAAGCGCAACATTCTGGTATCGGCAGCTGCCGGTTCGGGTAAGACGGCGGTTTTAGTCGAGCGCATTATCAAGATGATCACGGAGGGAGAACATCCGGTGGACATCGACCGGCTTTTGGTGGTGACGTTTACGAATGCGGCTGCGGCGGAAATGCGGGAGCGCATCGGGGCGGCGATCGAGAAAGCGCTGGAGGAGCATCCGGATTCGGAGCATCTGCAACGCCAGCTGACGTTAATCCACAATGCGCAGATCACGACTATCGACAGTTTTTGTCTGTATGTGATCCGCAATCATTTCCACGAGATTGACCTGGAGCCGGATTTTAGGATCGGGGACGAGGGAGAGTTAAAGCTGTTAAAAGAGGACGTGCTGCGCGGCGTGCTGGAGAGCAATTACGAACAGATGACACCGGAGTTTGCGGCATTTGCAAAAGGGTATGTGTCGGGGAAGAGTGATGCGAAGGTGGCGGAGATGATCCTCTCGCTCTATGAGTTCTCCATGAGCTACCCGTGGCCGCTGGAGTGGCTTACTTCCGGCATCTGTGGCTATGAGATATCGGATGTGCAGGAGATGGCAGAAGCGCCATGGATGCAGCCGCTCGTGCTGCATCTGCGGTCGGTGCTGGCGGATCTGGTAAAAAAGCTTCGCATCGCGCATGTGCTTACGCGGGAGGAAGACGGACCGGATATCTATGAGAAGGTGATCTCGTCGGATCTCGCAAAGTTCGAGGGACTGGCGGCGTGTGAAAATTTTCTTGAGCTGTACGAAAGGCTTACCGCCGTCACTTATGACAGACTGCCGTCAAGCCGCGGCTTTTCGGGAGATGCAGAGAAGCTTTCGCGTGTGAAGGAACTCCGCGATCAGGTGAAGGATACGGTAAAAAAGATCAACAAACAGTATTTCTTCGCTTCGCCGGAAGTCATGTACGAGCAGGTGCGCCGGGCAGAGCCGATGGTGAGGGAGCTGGTGCGTCTTGCCATCGCATTCTCCGAGGCGTTTGCAGCGGAAAAGCGCCGCAAGAATCTGGTGGATTTTCACGATCTGGAACATTTTGCGCTGGAGATTCTCGTGGATGCAAAGACAAAGCAGGCGCGCGCTGCAGCGGAGGAGTTCCGCGATATGTACGAGGAGATCATGATCGACGAGTACCAGGACAGCAATCATGTGCAGGAGACGCTTCTTCGGGCGATCTCGAGAGAGGAGCGCGGAGAGTACAACCTGTTCATGGTGGGGGATGTCAAGCAGAGCATCTACCGCTTCCGTCTGGCGAGACCGGAGCTTTTTATGGAAAAATACGAAACCTACAGTCTGGAAGACAGTGTATGTCAGAGGATCGACCTACACAAAAACTTCCGAAGCAGAGACGGAGTGCTCGAAGGGGTCAATCAGATCTTTTACCGGATCATGGGAAAGGATCTGGGAGCGGTGGAATACGATGCAGATGCGGCATTGTATCCGGGTGCGGTATTTGAAGAAAAGCCGGAGGGAGTACCGGAAGAACCGGCGTGCCAGGTGCTTGTGGCACAGACCGGCACGGACGGTATGGATGAGAAGATGCAGGAACAGAGTGATCAGGAGCTGGAAGCACGGATGATCGGAGAAAAGATCCGCAGCATGGTGGGAACAGAACTGGTCTGGGATAAGAAAGAAAAACAGTATCGTCCCGCACGTTATTAGGACTGTGTGATCCTGCTTCGGACGATCACCGGCTGGGCGGAGAACTTTGTCAATGTGCTGATGGACATGGGAATCCCTGCCTATGCTACCTCAAAAACAGGATATTTTTCCACGACAGAAGTACAGACGATCCTGAACTATCTGCGAATCCTGGATAATCCGATGCAGGAGATTCCATTTACCGGTGTCCTGTTATCGCCGTTAGGCGGGTGCAGTGCGAGAGAGCTGGCACTGTTAAAAGCCTGCTATCCGCAGGAGAAAATCTATGGCTGTGTCTGGAACTATCTGCAGGA
>SFNH01000209.1 GCA_004554205.1 Clostridium sp. | reverse complement strand
AATCGAGGACGTTATTATTAATACGATCATCTATTTGAGTCATCCTCAGAGTCTGATCAAGTCTAAATAGGGTCTACTGAATGGCTGGAACATTTGGAAATCTCGGAAAAATGACCAGCTCACCGAGGTCAAAATCGTAGTCCAGAGCCCAACCGCAGTCAGGCGCAAAAAGGAGACGTAGTTTGCGCTCCATATTTGCGGCAAAGAAGCCCATCGCAATTGAGGTCATGGAAGTGTCGGGCAAACGAGTCATGACCCGGTCCAAGCTATATCGGCGCTTGACGACACCAAATGTTCCCTCAATCACGACGCGGTCGCAGCCATCCTGGTAGATCTGTTTGCTTTCTGCCTGCTTCTCCTCTGCCGACTTCCGTCCCAGCCTGGGACCTGAAAGACGGATCCCCAGCGAGGTGCACCAAAGCCGATTTTCTCTGCCGGGATAAGCCCGGTCTGCCAGAATCGTCTTTGGATAGAAGCCAAAGGTCTCCTTATATTCCTCAACGACCTGCTGCAGACTTCTGCTCTCAGAGTAGTTGTTCCAGTCAGCCTTCATCAGGAAAGCGTAACCACCCACAAGACCTACTATGACTTTGGCACCAAACTCAGTAGGACATCCCGCTTTACCGCGCACAATAGGGCGAATGTGCGGCTGATCGATGCTGACGATGCGGTCTTCTATCTGATGACTCTTCCGCACATACATGTCCCACTGTTGGCGGCAGAGTTCCTGGATCACCAACAGCTTCCTGTAAAGGTCATCCCCCAACAGCGATAAGGACACGCCGTGGGCCACCATCTTCTCGATGTAGCCGATATCCCTCTGGATATATTGCAAATTCCCGCGGAGAACCATCCGCGTTTCTCGTACAGTATGGGTGCGCTTCTTGGTGTATGCCAAATATCTTTCCCGAGCCTGCTGGCGATAGGTCCGGGGCTTCTCGGGGTACAGATCACGGGCGGAAGGATACAGCAAATCGATCATCTTTTCTACCAGCTCCCGGGCGTGGTTCAGCAGCCCGACATCCGTCGGATAATGAATATCTGCCGGACAGCAGGTCGCGTCAAGAATCAGCGTTCCACGGTTCTCAGATTCTTCTGTCGGCTGTGCCGAGAGAGTGTCCTCACTGTCTTCCTGATTTACGGAATCATCTTCTTCGGGGTTATCCATGCTGGCAACTGCTTCTGGCGCAAAAACCAGATCGTTGATCCGTTGAATCATCTCAGGAGAAATACGCTTCCTGAAATGTGTCATCATGGATGCGTCGAAGGGCGAGTCCATGGTGTAGCACTCAAATCCGCAGAAGTACTGCAGATACGGGTTCTCCTGGATATTTCGTCTGGTCTGTTCATCTGTGTAGCCTTCCTCGGCCTGGATATACAGTGCCCCGAAGGCCAGACGAGATGGAATGGCCACTTGGCCCTCACTGCTCTTGAAATGTTCCTGATACTCCCGGTCAATCTCTTTCCAAGGGAACTTCTTGCTGAGGATTACCCACCGGTTATCCTCACGCAATGTGACCCCAAAGGGCATCTCCATCTTAAGCTGGTCATAATCTTCGTGCCGATACATCTTCATCACCTGCAAACTTTTTCTTTCAAACTTCTGAATCCCTTTGCAGATATTTTACCGCATTACCCCTGTTTTTCCTAGTATTTTCAATGGTTTCCGAGCTTTTTCCCACTGTTCAGTAAGCACTATTTAGACGACAAGCGCCTGATCCATAACCTCCAGACTGCCGGGTTCTATACTTCTGCCCGGCGGGGCGCGGGTTCAAGTCCCGCCTGCTGCACCAGCGCCGCAAATCCTCCCGCGGCGCTACATTCTCTCTTGGCACCTGTCCGACCGCCCAGCAAAGGCGGCAGGCCCAGGCACTGGCAATGCCTGGGTCTCTTTTGACGACCCACGCCCCGCATGAAGGGCGCGGGCCGAAGCCCTGCGCCCGCAGGCTGCGCGCGAGCTTCTCCCGGGCGCGGGAGAGGCGCGACTTGACCGTGCCGCCGGAAATGCCCAGCGCGCGGGCGGTATCCTCGACGCTCAGCCCGTGAACGTCGCGCAGGAGAAACACGCTGCGCATGTCCGCGGGGACGTCCGCGAGCGCCCCGGCGATGGCGCGCTGCGTCTCGCGGGCCTCATGGGCCTCGGGCGGCGTGGGCGCATCGTCGCGCGCATCAAAGCCGTCCTCCTGCATGGCCTCCAGCGAGGACTGCGGCCGCCTTCTGCGCAGCGCATCCGTGCAGCAGGATGCCGTCACGCGGTAGACCCAGGTGGAAAAGGCGCTGTCGCCGCGATACTGCGACAGCCTCTGCCAGATGCGCAGCATCGCCTCCTGCGCGCAGTCCTCTCCGTCGTGGGGATTGCCCATCATGCGCAGGCACAGGGCATAGACCTTCCGTTCATACGCGCCCATCAGCGTTTCGAACGCGGACGCGTCGCCGCCTTTGGCCGCGGCG
>SFNH01000208.1 GCA_004554205.1 Clostridium sp. | reverse complement strand
GTCGATCCAGGAGGTAAAGACCTGCAAGATGGTTTCCACGATGTTGTCCTCATCGGACACATCCTCGATAAGCCTTGCATAGACCTTTCCCATCGTCCACACATCGGGGACTGTATATCTTGCCTCGGCAAGATTGTCAAAGTCTCCGCCTTGCAGTGAAAATTCCGTGATCACATCGTCCGCGACCTTTTCGATCGGCTCACAGTGCAGAATGTCTGCATTGCGGTAGAGCGTCTGAATGCCGGCCTCGCCCAGTTCCGCAGCCACCTTACCGCGCCGCATGTGAAGGGAGCGGCCAAGCTGTTCGATCAGAGAACAGGTGAAAAAGAGCGCGTCATTGTTTCTCTTGCACATTGGCGACATAGCTCCTTTCAAATTTCAGTGCAGCGAGAGCACGTGCAGTGTGGAAGCTGATCTGATGGGTGGGATACTTGAATTTTGCCAATTCCCAGAAAGCAGCTCTGGAGATCTCACCATCCAAAAAGTTCTGCACATAATTGAAGATGGTATCGTCCGCCATCGGGCCTTCCACCACATCATAGTCATGGGGAACTCCATTCCGGCATGCCGCAATAAAATCCAACCATTCATCGCTCATTTCCGGAAAGCGCTTGATCTTGAGCTCGGTCTGGTCATCGAAGGAATAGACATTGACAACCCCGGCTTTTCCAAAGCGCGTTGCCCAGCGCAGCGCCTGCTGTTCATAGGAGGTGCAGTAAAAGCCCCAGTAAAAATCCTTATGGAATTTTTGAATGCGGATCTCGGGTTGTTCCACAACCACTCTGCTTCCATGGTAAAGAGTCTGCATAACCGTCCTCCTTCATCTTTATATTTCATAATATTATAGCCTGTTTCCTTTCTGTGCGCAACCAATATCATACGCGATCCAACATAATTTCCCCGACGATCTGATCCCCGGTCAGTTCACTGGTACGGTAAATATTCTGGCAAAAGGGTTTCAGGCTGAAATCCATGCCGGCGTTTCCCTCATCCAGCAGAATCCCTGTGACGGTGAAGCGAAGCTCTGATTGCGCCTTTTGCAGCATCTCCACACAGGTTTCTGGCAGTGAACACTCACCGTCCGTAATAAACGCGATGTCAGCATTTTCAAAGCCGCCCTCCCGCATGAGGCGTTCTGCCTCCGCAAGCGGCGTTTGAAAATCCGTGCCTCCGCCCAAGAAGGTTTCCGCCGCGCGCAGCTTCTCTTCAAGAGAAGACTGCCTGGGAAGAAATACATCCGTTTGAAAGCGGTCGGGGCCGGAAAAATGAACAAGAGCGAATTTTCGTCCCTCGCTCTGCGCGATCTCCAGCAGCGTCATGGCGACAGCTTTACCCCACGCGGCCAGATCTCCCGCAGTAGAGCCGGATTCATCCAGGCAACAGATGATATCACCTGCGTCCTTATAGACCGGCTCCCGCCGGCGGTATTGCTTGATCTGCCGGTGCTGATACTTCCGCAGGAACAACGGCAGCGTTTCCGGCACAGCAAGCATGGCAAGCTCGGAGGTTAGTGCGCGAGATAGATCATTTCCCAGCTCCAATGCATATTTTTCTCCGCGGCCATAGGCATAGCCATTGCGCTTGCCCTGCGCAAAAATTTCCCGGAAACGCCCCAGATAGTGGGAAATGTCCTGCAGCGTTTTACTATCGCGCACACGCTCTAAAAGCGCCGCATTTGCGTCTGTCTTCCGCATATCACCGGGGGCGTCGCTCCATGCGCCGAGGATCGTCTGTACTTCTTCCGCCCTTTCCGCGGCAGCAGACACCGCGCGGGCGATCAGCGCACCGGCTTCTGCCTGATTCTGCGCAAGGCCAGCGTCAACGAGCTTATTGACCGCATCTGCCTGCCGCCGTTTGCTCTCGGCGTCATTGGTGGCTTTTACCACAGCATCATTCAGGTTCGGATCGTCCTGCGGAGTTCCACGAAGCTGCTCCAGCAGTGCCGCGAGCTTGTCCTCTGCGGTTTTCTCTGCCTGCTCCAGCTTTTCCAGCGTCTGCACAGCGCCAGGTTTTCCGCCCAATTGGGAAAGTAAGTTATCCAATTCTCCCGAGGTCTGGGCAGCAAACTCTGCCGCCGCTTCATAGGCCGGAAGCTCCCGCCCTTCACACACCTCCTTGAGCGTAGGATAGTCGTCGCTTTGGGTGATGTGCTCCAGAATCGGCACGTTGATCTTCCTCGCCGCTGTCGAGAGGTCATCGTCCGCGTTGCGCCGGGGCATCAGGGAATAAAAGGACTGGAAAATATCCCGCGAGAGCGCTGGAAAAGAGCGCAGCTTTTCGCCTGCGCTGTTCTCGATCTCGTCCATACCCGTATCCTCCATGCGCAGATCCCGGTAAAAACGCGGTCTGTCTGTTGCGGACTACGTTTCACTCTCTGCACCTGCGCCCACGGAGAGGAAAGAACATCCTGAACTGTCCGGTAGGGCTTCAGCATTTTGTATCCGCCTCCTTCTCTCGAAATGTGCCGAACCACGCCAACAGAATTTTTCTTGCCCGTTCCGGCGAATATCGCAGCTCCGGAAATTCTTCCTGCAAGTATGGTACGGCTCCGTACATATTTGTTTCGCCGCTTTGACGCAGCCGTTCCAGATAGTCAAAATACTTCTGGCATTCATTCTTGGAATAGGCGCTAAGAATACTCGTTTCCATATAAAACGCTCCCCTATCAATGCGAGTTTGTCACTTACCGTCTGCAAGATCGTCTTTGGTGAGTTCAAAGTCATCCAGCCAGTCTACATCGTCCCGTTCGATAAAAGTAGATCCGTCCTCGTCTGAGAGTGCGCGATCATACGCGCGCATCAGGGCGAGGTGGTTTTCGTCACCCAATTCTTCTCCCTGTTTGCCGCCCCGGAAACGATACTGCTGGACGGCGATCCTTGCGTCGCTGCCTACTGCGTTCCACATATCGCGGAAGGGCTGGTCGTGCTTCAAAAGCTCGCGGATATCAAATTCATCCAAACAACCACCCTCCATAAAGGAAAGCTCCACGCCATCACGGTCTTCGATCCGTACTTCCGTAAAAACAATGCTCATTTTGTTTTCTCCTCTTATCTTTTATATGGAGGGAGGGCTGATGCCCTCCCTCGCTTATTTGGTGCTCTTAAAAGGGCATTTCCCCGGATTCGCCGCCAAAGTCCGGTGTAAAGCCGTCCGGCACGGCAAAGCTGTCGGGCGCTCCGGTATAGGCAGGAACATCATCTTCCTCACCGCCGTCTTTCGGCTTGGAATCTCCGAAGTAGACATTGTCTGCAATGACTTCGGCACTGCGGCGCTTGCCGCCTTCCTTGTCCGTCCAGTCGCGGATCTGGAGCCGGCCCTCCACAACGGCCATGCGGCCTTTTGTGAAATACTTGCTCACAAACTCCGCTGTGGCGCGCCAGGCAACGATATCAATAAAGTCCGTCTCCTTTTCCCCGTTTTTGGACTTGAAGTCCCGATCCACCGCGATTGAAAACGAACAAACGGCGGTACCGCTCTCCGTCCTGCGCAGTTCGGGATCGCGCGTGAGTCTTCCCATAAGAATGATCTTGTTCAGCATCGTGATTCCTCCAATATTTTTTAATTTAACGCTGCGATCTCTTCCAGCGTCGTATAAGTAAAATGTGTCTGCTCGTGGGCCTTGCGGCTGATCTTCTCCAAATCGGCCAAGAGGTCATCCACCAGTGCTGTCTCGCC
>SFNH01000207.1 GCA_004554205.1 Clostridium sp. | reverse complement strand
TCGGGAGCGAGCGCTTTAGCAGCACACGATCCGCGGCACAATCGTAGAGCACCGCCCCGTTAAAAGCGATCATATAGCAGCCCGGCCGTGTCAGTTCCAGTTCTCTTGCAACCGCCCTGCCGCTCTCCACCGGACGCCCGGTGGAGAGTACAATGTCGTGCCCGGCGAGAAGCATTTTCTGGATGGCACCCCGGTTTTCTTCGGATACTGTTTTGTCGTCAGAGAGCAGCGTCGCATCCAGATCAACAAACAAAATCTTGTGATTCATACTCATTCCTCCCATCCTGCTCTTAGCCCGTCATATGTCCTGCGATGTTCCTACTCTGCCGGTTCTGCCGGGACAAATACACGCTCGCGGTAAACATGATCCGTCTTTGGCACCGCCGCAACCGCCTCCTCGCAGAACTGCTTCTGGGAATTGACAAGCACTTTCCCTCTTCTGTCTATTTTCTCATATTCCCCGTCCGGCTTTAACACATGGGCTTTGGTATTGTCCGCAAGTTCCACGTCCAGAATATGCTTTACCTTTTCTTTTAACGTATCGTCCAGCACCGGGAATAAAATCTCCACACGACGATCCAGATTTCGCGGCATCCAGTCCGCGCTTCCCATATAGAATTCCTCCTCCCCATCATTTAAGAAGAAGAAAATACGGCTGTGCTCCAGGAAATTTCCGACGATGGAACGCACATGGATATTCTCGCTGATTCCCGGGATTCCGACCTTTAAGCAGCAGATTCCGCGGACGATCAGTTCGATCTTTACGCCGGCCGCCGACGCCTCGTAGAGCGCGGCAATAATGCCCTCGTCGCACAGGGAATTCATCTTGGCAACGATTCTCGCCGGCTTTCCCTCGCGCGCATGCTTTGTCTCACGTGCAATCAGGCGCATAAAACGGGTGCGCAGCCAGATCGGCGCCAGCACCAGTTCGTTCCAGGAAAGCGGCTCAGAATATCCGGAAAGCATATTAAACACCGCGGTCGCATCCTCCCCGATCGCCTCATTGCAGGTAAAGATTCCGCAGTCCGTGTAGAGCTTTGCCGTAGAATCGTTGTAATTGCCGGTTCCAAGATGCACATAGCGCCTGATGCCGTCTTCCTCGCGGCGCACAACAAGCGCAATCTTGCTGTGCGTCTTAAGACCGACCAGACCGTAGATGACATGGCAGCCCGCCTGCTCTAACTTCTTCGCCCACACAATGTTATTTTCCTCGTCAAACCGGGCTTTCAGCTCCACGAGCACCGACACCTGCTTTCCGTTTTCCGCCGCCTGCGCGAGGGATGCGATGATCGGTGAATTGCCGCTGACACGGTAGAGTGTCTGCTTGATGGCAAGAACATCCGGGTCAGACGCCGCCTGCCGGATAAAATCAACCACGGGATCAAACGTCTCATACGGATGATGCAGCAGAATATCGCCGCCACGGATCGCCTCAAAAATATCCTCCCCCGGCTCAATCTCCGGCACACGCTGCGGCTTATACGGTTCATAGCGCAGGGCATCGCACCCGGAGAGCCCGTACATCTTCATCAGAAATGTCAGGTCAATCGGTCCGGATATCTGAAAAATATCCTCCTCCGCCACTTTCAGTTCATCCTTTAAAAAGCGCAGCAGCTTCTTGTCCACGGAAGCTTCCACTTCCAGACGGATGACTTCTCCCCACTGTCTCTTTTTTAACTGCTTCTGGATCTCTTTTAAAAGGTCTGCCGCCTCGTCCTCATCGATCGGCAGATCCGCATTACGCATGACACGGTACGGATGTGCACAGAGCACATGATAGTTCAAAAACAGCTTATCAATATTTTTCTCGATAATCTGCTCCAGAAGAATAAAGGTGCGTCCCTCCACCTCCCCGGAATCCTCCGACGCATCTGCCGGGATCGGCACCAGGCGAGGCAGTACCCCCGGCACCTGCACCGTTGCAAATTCCACGGCGTCCTTATGCTTTTCATCCTTCTTGCTGGAAAGCAGCGCCGCGATGTTGAGCGTCTTGTTGCGGATCAGCGGGAACGGGCGGGATGCGTCCACCGCCATCGGCGTCAATACCGGATAGACATCCTCCTCGAAGTAGCGGTCTACGTACGCCGCCTGTTCAGCCGTCAGTTCCTCGTATTTTTCAATAATGTGTATCCCGTTGGATGCCATCAGCGGAACGAGGGAGCGGTTATAGGTATTGTACTGGCTCTCGACCAGCTTTCTCGTCGCCGTGTTGATCCGTTCGAGCTGCTCCGACGCCGTCATGCCCGCAATATCCCGCTTGCGGTAACCCGCATGTACCATATCCTTTAACGACGCGACCCGGACCATGAAGAATTCGTCCAGGTTCGACGACGTGATGCTCACGAATTTGAGCCGCTCTAACAGCGGAATACTCTTATCCTTTGCCTCGTTGAGCACGCGGGCGTCAAACTTCAGCCAGCTTAGCTCTCTGTTCTCGTAATATTCCGGCAAATGGAATTCGTTTTTCTTTTCTTTTT
>SFNH01000004.1 GCA_004554205.1 Clostridium sp. | reverse complement strand
ACTTGTCGGGCAGACCGGGGAAGAAGGAAATATATAAAAGTAATAAGTGATATAACAAATTCAAATAACAAAGTAAAGCTATAAACTAGTGGTGTGTTTTCTTCTCTGGTAAAATCAGTTTAACAGACTAAAATAATATTCAGGAGGAAGAATATGGCTATTCGTGCAGAATTTACAAGAGACCTGCTGACGGATGACGAGATGATCGACGCGCAGCACAAGGAACTGTTTGAGAAGATCAACGCGCTGTTTGAGAGCTGCGAAGGCGGGAAGGGCGCCGAGGAGACTATGAATACGCTGAACTATCTGGTGGATTACACAAAGTTCCATTTCGGCGCTGAGGAGAAGCTCCAGGAGGAGATCAACTTCCCGGACATTAACCAGCACAAGACGGAGCACAGGAGGCTGATCGAGGCGGTAGACGATTTAAAGGCAAAGCTGGAGAAAGAGGGAGCGACGCCCGAGTTCCAGAAGGAGCTGAATGAACGCATGGTTCAGTGGCTGTACGGCCATATCAGAGGCTATGACCGCGCCGTTGCGGCCTATAAGAAGTACAAGCTGTTTACAGTGTAGTCTGTTTAGAGGCTCAATCGGGGGCTGACGCAAGATCATTCTTGCGCCGCCCCCTTTTTCGGCTTATCAGAAACCTCATTCTGCGAAATAAATAGACACTGTATATTTTTTTTTGATAGGGAGTGATGAAAAAATAATAATAGATTCGATATGTATACTGGTCATACGGTGGCAGTGATGATATAATTGTGCCGTATCGGGACAAAGTTCCGAAAGATTTTCTACAATTTAAAGGAGGAACAGGAAAATGAAAAAAACAAGATCATCCAGGATGATCAGTTTCCTGCTTGTGCTGTGTATGCTGTTTTCTTTGACTGCATGCTCTACATCAAAGCAGGAGCAGACAAGCGTTGCGGCAAGTGAGGAGACGACGGTGGCGGCTACGACGGTTGCTGAGACGCAGCCGGAGACGACTGCCCCGGAGACAGAGGCGCAGGTAGAGGATAAGGGAACTCTTTTGATGGCGACGACAACGAGCACGGATAATACCGGACTTCTGGATTATCTGAAGCCGATCTTTAAAAAGGATACCGGCTATGACCTGCAGTGGACATCTGTAGGAACCGGAGCTGCTCTCAAGATGGGAGAAGACGGAGAGGTGGATGTTGTTCTCGTACACGCCAAGGCAAAGGAAGAGAAGTTTGTCGAGGACGGTTTCGGAGTAGAGCGTTTCCAGGTAATGTACAACGATTTTGTGATCGTTGGACCGAAGGATGGCCCGATTGCGAAGAGCGAGGATATCAACGCTGTATTTAAGCAGATCATGGATGAGCAGCTCGTATTCGTTTCCAGAGGCGACGATTCGGGTACCCATACGAAGGAAAAGGGCATCTGGGAGAAAACCGGAATCACGGATTATGAGAGCAATCCCAATTATCTGTCAGCGGGCGCCGGCATGGGTGACACGATCAATATGGCGGATGAGAAATCCGGTTACTGCCTCTCTGATCGCGGCACATGGCTGGCGAAGAGGGCGGATCATCCGACTATGGATATCATCTGCGAGAAGGACAGCAACCTGCTGAACCAGTACGGTGTGATCGCTGTTAATCCTGAGAAGTATCCGGATGCAAATCTTGAAGGCGCGAACACATTCATTCAGTGGATCTGCTCACCGGAGATTCAGAAGGTGATCGGAGAGTTTGGCGTTGCGGAGTACGGCGAGCCGCTGTTTGTTCCTAACGCGAAATAAAAAGAAACTCGGACACTTGTACAAGCTGCAAAGCTATCAATATCCTGCTTTGCAGCTTTTTCTTAGGGAGATTTTATGTTTTCTGATTTTTTTGCTTCTTTGGGAGCGCTGGATTCTATCCGGGTAACGCTGATTATGTCATTCTGGTCAACGCTCATCTCCTCCGCGATCGGCGTTCCCTTGGGGATCGCCCTTGAGCACTGGAATTTTCCGGGGAAAAAGCTGGCCGTGCGGATCATAAGGACAATGATGGGGGCGCCGCCGGTTGTGGTGGGCTTGATCGCCTATATGCTGCTTCGGAAAAAAGGGCCGCTTGGCAGCCTGCGTCTTTTGTTTACCATCAAGGGGATGGTGTTTGCGCAGGTGCTGATCATAGTCCCGATCATATGCGGGATGGTGTATTCCTACTCGGTGGCGAATGCGCCCGCCATCCGTGAATTCGCAAAGACGATGGGGGCGAACCGCAGGCAGACAGGGCTTTTGCTGGTGCGCGAGATGAAGCAGGAGATGGGCTTTGCCGTCCTCTCCGGCTACAGCCGTTCCATCAGCGAGGTGGGCGCCGTCTTTCTGGTCGGAGGAAATATTAAGGAAAGTACGCGAACCATGACGACTGCCATCTCCACATTAAAGAGCGCGGGCGAATTCCGCGAGGGAATCATACTGGGTGTTATACTTTTACTGATCGCATTTGTGATACAGACGCTTTCCGATTACCTTCAGAGGGGAGAAGAAGAAAATGAAAATTTCTGAGCTGAAGAAGACGCTGGGAAACTTCACTCTGTCGATTACCGATATGCGGTTTGAGGCGGGAAAGGTGCACGGCCTGATCGGGGCAAACGGGAGCGGAAAGACAACGCTTTCCAAGCTGATCATGGGGATTTATCCTCCCGATGAGGGGGAGATCGACTATGAGGGCATTCAGCCGGGGGAGTATACCATGATCACGCAGCGCCCGTACCTGCTTCACGGAACCGTATACCAGAACCTGGTCTACCCGCTTAGGCTACGCGGGATCCCGGTCGATGAAGCCGTTGCGGACGAATGGCTGGGACGCTGCGGGCTGCTCGGGAAGAGGAAGCAGTATGCGAGAAGCTTATCAAGCGGGGAGAGACAGAAATTATCATTTGCGAGGGCGATGATCTTCTCACCCAGGCTTGTGATAATAGACGAGTCATTCTCAAATCTTGACCCAGACAGTGTAAAAATGTTTGATGAGCTCATAAAAGAGCAGCAGAAAAAGAACCCTCTGACGTGGATCATTATCAGCCACCAGCTCGTGCATATCAGCCGGATCTGCGATCAGGTTCACTTTATGGAAAACGGCAGGAATTTAATCAGCGGGACGGTCGGCGAAGTGTTGCTGTCGCCCACGAATGACGCGGTATGCCGATATCTGGAGGCAACGGAAATATCATTTAAGGGGCGGGGCTGACGCCCTTCCCGCGGCCGTCAGCAGATGTGGTAATGGTTTTTGATGAACTCAAAAAAATAATCGGCGGTGGGCGAGAACATGATGTTCTTGTGGTGCGCCACATAGATGGAGCGGTTTAACAGGTCGGAATCAAAATCAAATTCCAGCAGGTATCCGAATTTCACATAGTCCTCGGCGGCCTTATGGCTGATGAAGGACAGGCCGAGATTGCGGAAGACAGCCTGCTTGATGCTCTCGGTGCTCGGCATTTCCGTGACGATGTTTAAGTCGGTCTCGTCGATGCCGATGCTTTCCAGAAAAAGCGAGGCCGAGCGGCGCGTGCCGCTTCCCTGACTTCTCCAGACGAAGGGGGTCTTGGTTATCAGGTTAACCGGGAACTTCCCGTCAAAGTGGCGGTAAAAGGCGGTATTTGGGGTGACCAGTACCAGCCGGTCCTCCACAATGGGGATGAAGTTGATCCGGGAATCGGGAACCGACATCCCGGTGAAGCCAAGATCCGCGTCGAAGCGATCCAGGCAGCTTATGACGGACTGACTGTCCATCTCGTTGATGGTAAACTGAATATCGGAATTTTCCCTGCGGAGCGACTCGAGCAGCTCCGGAAGGATGTACTGGGCCGGAACTGTGGATGCGGCGATGCGCAGATTTCCTTTGATCTCGTTGGTGTAGGCTTTCATCTTCATGTAGGCGACATCGCGGATATGGATCAGCTCGAGCGCGTAGTCATAAAAAATCTTCCCGGCATCGGAAAGAACCACATCCTTTGTCGTCCTCACGAGAAGCTGCACTCCGAATTCCGCTTCAAGCGATTTGATGTGGGAGCTGATCGTCGGCTGTGACAGATATAGTTTCCGTGCCGCCTGAGAGAAGCTTTTGTATTTGACAACATTTACGAAAGCCTCTACCTGGTTAATAAACATATGATTTTCCCTCGCTCCTACCCCATTTTTCTAGAATCATTTATCTATTTTAACATAAAATGTCGAAAAAGGTCATTTTTTTGTTGAAAAAACAGTTATTTAATTATATAATACACTTATTAAAAAAGCAAATAAATAATCTGATTCATATTTATAATAAATATGGCGGAAAATCAAATAGGCTCCATACAAAAAGCATGGTATACTCTTTCCATAACAGTGCATACGCACGAGATTTTTAGGAGGAATGTCAGAAGATGAGCGAATGTAATCATGATTGCAGTTCCTGCGCGAGTAATTGCGCGGAACGTCAGGACTTGAAGGCGCTCCCGAATGAGGGGAGCAGGGTTAAGAGAGTTATTGCGGTTGTCAGCGGAAAGGGCGGCGTGGGAAAGACCATGGTAACGTCACTCATGGCCTGCGCAATGCGCGCGAAAGGGTTTAAGGTCGGGATTCTCGACGCGGATGTCACCGGGCCGTCGATCCCGAAGGCGTTTGGCGTGACCGGCCCCGCGACGGGCAACGAGCATGAGATTTTTCCCGTGCCAAGCGCGACGGGCATTGATATCATGTCGGTGAATCTGCTCTTAGAGGATGAGTCCCAGCCGGTTTTGTGGAGAGGGAGCCTGATCTCAGGGACGGTGCTGCAGTTCTGGACGGATGTTATGTGGGGAGAGAAGGATTATCTGTTTGTGGATATGCCGCCTGGAACCGGTGATGTGCCGCTGACGGTATTCCAGTCTCTTCCGGTCGATGGGATCATCGTTGTCACCTCGCCGCAGGAGCTTGTGTCCATGATCGTGGAGAAGGCCGTGCGGATGGCAGGGATGATGAATATACCGATCCTGGGTATCGTGGAGAATATGTCTTACTTCCATTGCCCGGACAACGGGAAGGATTACAAGGTGTTCGGCGACAGCCACCTCGATGAAGTGGCGGAGAACTATCATCTGAAGGTTCTTGAGCGCCTGCCGATCGACCCGGCGGCCGCAAAGGCGTGTGACGACGGCAGGGTGGAGTACCTGGAGAATAATCCATTCCAGAACCTCGAATCGATTTAATGTATCAGGGCGGTGAGATCATGGCAAAGAAAGAGACTGTGGATATGTCTCCCAAAATGGCGGTCAGCAAACGCGTCCATCCAAAGATACGCGTATGCCTCGCGGCAGATGACATATTTTTCGGTTCGGGCGCGGCAGAGCTGATCGAGCTGGTCGAGATTACGGGCTCGCTCCATGAGGCCTGCAGCCGTATGGGCCTCTCCTACAGCAAGGGCAGGTATATCGTAAAGCGGCTGGAGGAGCAGCTCGGCATGCCGGTCGTAAGGCGATGGGCAGGCGGCGTGGGCGGCGGCGGCGCCGTCCTGACGGATGAGGGCAGACAGCTTCTTGGCGCCTATCGAGAGTTCGCCTTGAAGGTAAACGAGGCGGCGGACGAAATTTTTAAGGAATGCTTCACGCACGATTGAGGAGACCGCATTCTGTCGGGCGGAAAGGGGACACAGAGATGGAATTCACGCATTTTGACAGCCGGGGTAATGCCTGGATGGTAGATGTGAGCGAAAAGGCTGACACCAGCCGCACCGCGATTGCGAGGGGAAGCATCTTCATGAGCGAGGAGTGCTTTGAAAAGGTGTCGTCGGGCGATATGAAAAAGGGCGATGTGCTGGGCGTGGCGAGAGTGGCGGGCATTATGGGCGCGAAACGTTGCTCTGAACTGATTCCGCTCTGCCATAACCTGAACCTGACGAAGCTTGAGGTAGACTTTGAGCTCGTTAGGGAGCGGCGTGAGATTAAGGCGTCGTGCCTTGCGAAGACAACGGGCAAGACCGGCGTTGAGATGGAGGCGCTTACCGGGGTGAGCGTCGCGCTCTTAACCATTTACGATATGTGCAAGGCGGTAGATAAGTCGATGGAGATCGGGGAGATCTACCTGGAACAAAAGACGGGCGGAAAGAGCGGCGAGTTTCGCAATCCCAGACATTCCGCTTAAGGAGGTGGAGAGAGGAAAGAGATCATGAAGGACAGATACGGAAGAGACATTGATTATATGAGGATATCGGTCACAGACCGGTGTAACTTAAGGTGCAAATACTGTATGCCGGATGGCGTGTCGTTTGTCCCGATGAGTGAGATCCTGACGCTCGAGGAGATCTGCACTGTGGCGGAATGCGCTTCCCGCCTGGGGATACGCCACATCAAGCTGACGGGGGGCGAGCCCCTGGTGCGATTGAATTTCTGCCATCTGGTTCGACAGATAAAGAGGATTCCGGGGATTGAGGCAGTCACGCTCACCACCAACGGCGTTCTGCTCGGACGATATCTGGACGAGCTGATCGATGCCGGCATTGACATGATCAATATCAGCCTCGACACCACAGACAGAGAGCGCTTCCATGCGATTACAGGGAGCGACTGTCTGCCGGAGGTTATGGGGATCATCGAGAGGGCGGCTGCTATCCCGGTGCCGTTAAAGATCAACGCAGTTTCTTTAGATCTCGGGAGCGATAACTGGAAGGGGGTCGTGGAGCTGGCGCGGAAGTATCCGGTGGATGTCCGGTTCATCGAGATGATGCCGATCGGATGCGGCAGGAAGTTCCCGGTGATCGACCACAGGAAGCTCTTTGACGAGGTGAGGGAGCATTATCCGGGCATTGCCGCGGACGGGCGGAGCCACGGCTTCGGACCGGCGGTATATTACCGGATTCCGGGCTTTCAGGGAAGCCTCGGGTTTATCAGTGCGATCCACGGGAAATTTTGTGAGAAATGTAACCGTGTGCGCCTGACCTCGCAGGGATTCTTAAAAACCTGCCTCTGCTATGAGGACGGGGCGGATCTTAAGTCGATTCTTCGCAGCGGCGTCCCGGAGACAGAGATTAGGGAACACCTTACAGAGACAATGAAGAACGCGATTTTTGAGAAGCCGGCGGCGCACTGTTTTGAACAGCCGCAGGACATCACGGAAACAAACATGATGGCATCCATCGGCGGATGATGCCGGACTGTTTTTATAAAAGGAAGAAACGGAGGGAAAATCATGGAGACAAAAATTAAATTGACGGGAATTGTGAAGGCGATCTGCGTAAGCGATATTCGCGGCATTGAAAAGCACGCGATCCCGGAAGCGCACCTGGCGCGGGATTTTGGAATTGAGGGCGACGCGCATGCGGGGAAATGGCATCGGCAGGTCAGTCTGCTCTCGTACGATAAAATAAAAGCGTTCAATGAAGCGGGCGCGAACGTTGAAAGCGGAGCGTTCGGTGAAAACCTGGTTGTCGAAGGCCTGGATTTTAAGAATCTGCCGGTGGGAAGCATCCTGCGCGTGGGGACCTGCGTGCTGCGCATGACGCAGATCGGAAAGGAGTGCCACAGCCATTGCGCGATCTATAAGCGGATGGGCGACTGTATCATGCCGCGCGAGGGCGTGTTTGCCGAGGTTTTAGAAGAGGGCGACATCAAGGTCGGCGACGAGATGAAGGTGGAGCTTCCGGCGGACGACCGGCCGTTTACGGCGGCTGTCATCACGGTGAGCGATAAGGGCGCCCGCGGCGAGCGTGTTGACGAGAGCGGCCCCGCGGCGGTAAAGATGCTTGAGGACGCCGGATATGAGGTCGTGGAGACTCTGATCGTCCCGGACGAGCCGGCGGTCTTAAAGACCCAGCTTATCCGGATGGCGGACGGAAGACAGGTGGATCTCGTCGTGACGAGCGGTGGAACCGGATTTTCCATGAGGGATAATACGCCTGAGGCGACCATGGCCGTGTCGGACAGGAACGCGCCGGGAATTGCAGAATACATACGCCTTCGCTCCCTGGAGAAGACAAACCGGGCGATGCTAAGCCGCGGCGTGTCGGTGATCAGGAAAAAGACCCTGATCATAAACCTTCCGGGAAGCCCGAAGGCGGTTGAGGAGAGTCTTGGATTTATTCTGGACGGCCTGGATCACGGGTTAAAAATCCTTCGCGGCAGCGCATCGGAGTGTGCGAGGAAATAAAAGCTGCATTACATGAACAGGATGCGGGAGGAGATAAAGTGAAACTGATTAGGACGGTGGACGCGGAAGGAACAGTGCTCTGTCACGATATCACCCGGATTGTGCGCGGGGTCACGAAGGGCGCGGTATTCTGCAAGGGGCATATCGTCACGAAGGAGGATATCCCGGTGCTATTAAGTGTCGGAAAGGATCAGCTCTATGTGTGGGAGAAGGAGGAGGGAATGATCCATGAAAATGAGGCTGCGGAGATTCTCTGTGGGATGTGCAGGGGCAGCCATATGGAGCCCACGAAGCCCAGGGAGGGAAAGATTGAGCTTAAGGCAGACTGCGACGGGCTTTTCAAGGTAGACAGCAAGGCGCTTAAGGAGATCAACGGCTTCGGTCAGATGATGATCGCTACACGCCATGGGAATACCGTGGTGCGAAAGGGCGATAAGCTGGCCGGCACACGGGTCATCCCGCTGGTGATCGAGGAAAAGTGGATGCGGGCCGCAGAGCAGGCGGCGATGAAGGTGACTGGCGGCAAGCCCATTTTGGACTTAAAGCCCTTTGTACATAAAAAGGCCGGAATCGTCACTACGGGAAATGAGGTGTTTTACGGTCGGATCGAGGACACCTTCACCCCGGTCATCCGGGAGAAGCTGGCGGAATTTGATACGGAGGAGATCTGCCATGTGACCCTAAACGACGACGATCAGAAGATGACGGCGGCGATCCTCGATATGATTGAAAAAGGTGCAGATCTCGTCGTGTGTACCGGCGGGATGAGCGTAGACCCGGATGATAAAACGCCGCTTGCCATCAAGAATACCGGGGCGCGGATCGTGTCCTATGGGGCGCCTGTGCTGCCGGGAGCCATGTTTATGCTCGCCTACTATGAGGCGGCGGGCCGGACGGCTGCCATCGTGGGGCTTCCGGGCTGCGTGATGTACGCGAAGCGGACCATTTTTGACCTGGTGCTTCCCCGGATCATGGCGGATGATGAGGTGAACGCGGAGGAGCTGGCGGCGCTGGGGCAGGGCGGGCTCTGCTTAAACTGCCCGGTATGTACCTTCCCGAACTGCGGCTTCGGGAAAGGGTGCTGAGAAAGAGAAAAAAGAATATGAAAAAACAGGTCGCAATGATGACAGCCATGATGGTAATGGCTGGTGTGCTGGGCGGGTGCTCCGGCACGAAGCAGGCGGAGACGGCAGCGCCGCAGACAGTGGCAGAGACGACGGCTGCGCCCGAGACAACGGCTGCGCCGGAGAGCGCGGCACAGGAGAAGGTCCCGGAGGCAGCCGAGGAGATTCTGGTGGCTGCTGCGGCGAGCTTAAAGAACGCCTATGAGGAGGAGCTGATCCCGATGTTTGAGGCTGAAAATCCGGGCGTCACGGTGATGGGAACTTACGACAGCTCAGGAAAGCTGCAGACCCAGATTGAGGAGGGGCTTGCGGCGGATGTGTTCATGTCTGCCGCGACAAAGCAGATGAAGGCGCTTGACGAGGGCGGATACATCGCGTCCGACACGATCGTAAATCTGCTGGAGAATAAGATCGTGCTGATCGTACCGGCAGGAAGCGACAACGGGATTGCGGCTTTTGAGGATATTGTGAAGGCAGAGAGCATTGCGCTCGGCGATCCGGCGAGCGTGCCGGCCGGGCAGTATGCCGAGGAAGCATTGACGAACCTTGGTCTGTGGGATCAGATTCAGGACAGGTTAAGCCTTGGCACTAATGTGACTGAGGTTTTAAATCAGGTGGCGGCCGCCAGCGCAGATGCGGGTATCGTGTACGCGACCGACGCCGCAAGCATGGCAGATCAGGTTACGGTCATCGCGGAAGCGCCGGAGGGAAGTCTTGCAAAGAAGGTTATCTATCCGGTAGCGGTTCTCAAAAATACGGCTCATGCGGACGCGGCGAAAGCGTTTGTGGACTTCCTTAAGACGGATGAGGCCACGGCAGTATTCGAGAGCTACGGATTTTCAAAGGGAAACTGATAAACTGTTACTGAAAACAAAAAAGGGGGGGAGGACTATGGACTGGTCTCCGATCTGGATTTCCATGCGCACTGCAAGTGTGTCGATCGTGATCACATTTTTTCTCGGGCTTCTTGCCGCGTGGCTGGTGTTTCGCCTGCGCAGCGAGCTTACGCGCACGATCCTAGACGGGATTCTCACGCTTCCGATGGTCCTTCCGCCCACGGTAGCCGGTTTTTTCCTGCTGTATGTTTTCGGGGTGAAGCGCCCGCTCGGACAGTTTTTCCTGGAGTATTTCAGCGTGAAGATCGCGTTTTCCTGGGTTGCTACGGTGCTTGCGGCGGTCACGATGTCATTTCCGCTCATGTACCGGTCGGCGAGGGGCGCGTTTGAGCAGGTGGACATGAATCTTGTCTACGCGGCGCGCACGCTCGGCATGGGTGAGTGGGAGATATTCCGTAAGGTGCTCATCGCCAATGCGGTGCCGGGAATTGTGAGCGGCGGCGTTCTGGCTTTCGCCAGAGGGCTCGGGGAATTCGGAGCTACGGCGATGATCGCCGGAAATATTACCGGAAAGACGCGGACGCTGCCGATGGCGGTGTACTCGGAGGTAGCGGCCGGGAATATGGAGCGGGCATACGGTTATGTGGCGATCATCGTGGTGATAGCCTTTATCTCTGTGGTGCTTATGAACCTGGCGGCCCTTAAGGCAAGTATAAAGCGCAGCTAAGGGGAAAATGAAATGACAGAAATCAGTATGGCGGGCGCGCATTCAGAAGGTCTTCCGCGTCTCCTTGAGGCCGACTTTAAAAAGCGCTTAAGAAGCTTTGAGCTTGATGTATCCTTTCGCGCGGAGGGCGGATGCCTGGGAATCCTGGGTCCGTCCGGCTGCGGCAAGAGCATGACCTTAAAGGCGATTGCCGGGATCGTGCGCCCGGACAGCGGCAGGATCCGGCTGAAAGCGGGAGAAAACCGCGGCGGAGAACTCCTCTTCGATTCAAAAACGGGCGTCAATGTGCCGCCCCAGAAGCGTAAGGTGGGATACCTGTTTCAGAATTACGCCTTATTCCCGAATATGACGGTGGAGCAGAATATCGCCGTCGGTTTAAAAGGAAGGAAGGACAGCCGCCGGATCGTGGCGGAGCTTATCGAGCGGTTTCGCTTAAACGGTCTGGAGAAGCAGTATCCGGGGAAACTTTCCGGCGGACAGCAGCAGCGCACCGCCCTGGCGAGGATGCTCGCCTATGAGCCGAACGCGATGTTGTTTGACGAGCCGTTTTCGGCGATGGATACCTTCTTAAGGGAGGGACTTCGCCTGGAGCTTGTGAAGCTGCTTAAGGAGTATCACGGCGTTTCGATCATGGTGACCCATGACCGGGATGAGGCCTATCAGCTCTGCGATCACCTGCTTTTGATGGATGAGGGAAAGGTGATCGCGGAGGGAGAGACAAGGGAAGTCTTTGACAATCCGCGCACGGTCTCGGCGGCGAGACTGACGGGCTGCAAAAACATTTCCAGGATTCAGCGCATCGGAGACTACCGGGTGAAGGCCCTCGACTGGGACGGACTCGAACTGGTGTGCGGATCCAGGGTGGATGACGGGATTACAAGCATTGGGATTCGCGCCCACGATTTTGAGCCGCTTGGCGAGGCGGAGGCGGAGGCCCTTAAGTCCAGGGAGGACGCCAATCTGATCCAGGTGGCGGATCCGGATATTTCCGAGATGCCGTTTGAGTGGTATGTAATGTTAAGAAACGGGCTCTGGTGGAAGATCGGAAAAGAAATGCGCACACATGAAGCCGCTGAAAAGATTCCGGCATGGCTGCGGATCAAGCCGTCCGCGGTATTGCTGCTTAAGTAGACATATGTGCCGGTGCAGAGACTACGATATTATCAGGAGGATATTTGAGATGAGGGCAGCAATCGGGATTTTGTGCGGAGGAGAGAGCAGGCGTATGGGGCAGGACAAGGCGGGACTCTTGTGGCACGGGAGGACAATGATTGAGCACATGGTGGCGGAGATGGGGAGTACCGGACGCGAGGTGCTCGTCTCGGTCGCCTCGATGAAGGATTGTGTGAAGGAGCTTCCCGCGCGTATAGTTCCGGATATACGGGAGGGCTGCGGCCCTTTAGGCGGAATTTACAGCGTTCTTAAGGCGTCGGAGACGGACGCGGTCTTTTTCTGTGCGGTGGATATGCCGTTTGTGACGGGGCAGACAGTGGAGTATCTGGAGCAGTTTTTAGACAGCGATCACGACGGTGTCATTTTCGCGGACGGCGAGCGGCTCCATCCGCTGTGCGGCATTTACAAAAAAAGTATCATACCGGTGATCGAGGGGCGGCTTGACGCCGGGGATTACCGGGTGAGGAAGCTGCCCGAGGCATGCCGGATCAGGCAGGTGGCGCTTTCCTCAAGCCCTCTGCCTGAGAGGACGCTCTGGAATGTCAACACGCCGGAGGAATATGACCGGGCGGTTCACAGTACCGGATCAGATTGAATTCACTAAAAAAGGAGTTCCGCAAGCGGGGCTCCTTTTTTTTCTGCCTGAAGACCTCCCCCGCCGCATCGTTTTTGTAATAATCGCTCCTCTGCGGGAATATGCTGTAAGAGGAGGTTTGGCATAAATATGGAAACATTGTTCGTCGGAAATGCGGGGTATTGGAATGAGGCCTCTCTAAAGGCTGCATTCCCGGGTGATTCGTTTGTCATTGTCTGTGAGGACTATGAGAAGATAACGAAAAAAAAATTTACAAGCTTTCCGGTCTCTGTGCGGGACGAGCGGTTTGGGAAGATTTTTTCCAATTATTCGTTTGACCGGGTGATCTATGTGTCGGGGTATCTCACCTACAGGGGTGAGGTGCAGGGCGAATTAGAAGAGCTTAAAGAGGTTTTAAAGCTTTGCACGCATCACCCGGTGAGGCAGGTGGTCTACCTGGCATCGGAGGAGGTGTGCGCCAAAGCGCAGTACGGGAGGGACGTGATCCTTAACGCTGCGGAGGAGCTGTGCCGCCACTATGCGGAGTGCGACCGCCTTCCCGTAAAGATCGTGCGCTGCCCGTACCTTGTGAGCGGAAGCTGGGAAAAGGATTACTGGCACCGGGTGTTCGCTTCCCTGGAGGAAAAGAAGGAATGGATCTTTGAGGAGACAGAAAGCCAGCAGGCGAATTTTATTGATGTCCGCGACTTAAATGAGTTTCTCTTAAGGCTTTTTGAAAACTGGACGTGCCTCGGCCAGGAGATAAATCTCCGGGGATACGCGGGAAAGACATTCGGCGACGCGGCCGCATGGATGCGGAAAAAATTCCCCGACGCCTGGATTGAATTCCAGTACAGCCAGGCGGAGACGGCGCTTAAGCTCGGGGAAGACGAGGTGCGAAAGAAGCTCGGCTGGTTTGCGAAAAGGAATGTGATCGACGGGCTTGACGAGTATTACAGGGAGTATGCGCGGAGCGCGCGTTCCGGGGTGAAGCGCCGGGCAGCTTTAGCCAAAAGCCCGGATGCGCATTCCTGGGAGCGGGCGGGGCTTGAGCTCGTGGCGGGAGCACTTCTGGTGGAATTTATCAACCGGCTACTCCAGACGACAGTTCAGTTTCAGATGGTCGATGTGCGTCTGCTGTTTGTCGTCTGTATGGCGAGTGTCCACGGCATCAATGTCGGGCTGGTCGCGTCCGCCATTGAGATGGTGTCGTTAGGCTATCAGTATTACCTCGCGGGGACGAACTGGACTCTTTTATTTTATGAGCCCTCGAACTGGCTGCCCTTCATTCTGTATATGTCGGCGGGCTCCATCTGCGGCTATGTGCGGATGAAAAAGGAGGAGGAGGTGTCGTTCCTAAATAAGGAGAATATAAACCTCCGGGAAAAATATGACTTTTTGGCGCAGCTATATAAGGAGGCGCTTGCGTATAAAAACCGCTATAAGAAACAGATCATCGGAAGCCGGGACAGCTTTGGGAAAATTTTTGAGGTGGTAAGGCGGCTTGACGCGCTCGTTCCCGAGAAGATATTCGCGGAGGCGGTACCGGTGCTTGAGGATATTCTCAAGAACCGGTCGATCGCGGTCTATTCGATCTATGACAGGGCGGCGCAGTTTGCGCGTCTTGAGGTCTGCTCAGAGACGATTCGGAGTGTGACGGATAAGTCGCTGAACCTTGAGGACTATCGGGAGATGTTATCTGTCCTTGAGACGGGCGAGGTCTGGTTTAACCAAATGATGCGCGAAGGGTATCCGATGTATATGGCGGGGGTCCGGGTAAAGGGAAAGCTCACCGTTCTCATTATGATCTACCGCGTGGAGTTTGAGCAGGTGGGAACGCACTATGCAAACCTGATCCGGATTTTGAGCGGACTGATCGAGACCTCCTTTGCGAGGGCGTGGGAATTCCAGAATACGACCTGGCAGAAGCGCCATATCGGGGACACGATGATCGTGAATGAGGATTATTTCCGCGAACAGTACATGCTTCGCCGCTCCATGCGTGAAAAGAATCTGGCAAGCTTCTGTCTGCTCAAGATCCTGCGTGAGGAGCGAAGCCCTGAGGAGCTTGACAGAATGCTCAGAACCAGGGTGAGGAGCAATGATCTGATCGGGCTCCTCGGCGACGGCAATATTTACATTCTGATGTCTCAGGTTGACCCCGAAAGCGAGCAGACCGTGAGGAAGCGGTTTATCGATATGGGGTTAAAATGCAGCCTTGTTGACAGGATAGGAGAAGCATGATCGCGATCATCCACATCATAGTTTGCATGGTTATTTACATTGGAATCCGGGCAGGATTCTTAAAAACGGACCGCGGACTTCTCCCGGTCGTGTTTCTGGTGCCGTTTTGGGGCGCTCTGGGCGCTCTGATGATGCACCTGGAGGTGGTACGGGGGCACAGCGGGAGTGACGCGGGACGGCTTGAGGTCATGCGGAGAGGGCAGGAGGAAGAAACGGAACCGCTCTTAAACCGCGAGGAGGAGGAAGTGGTCGTGCCTCTGGAGGAGGCTCTGATCATCAATCCGCCGTCCGTCCGCCGCGGCCTGATGATGGATGTGCTGATGGAGGATACCGGAGACGATATCTCCATCTTAAATCAGGCGCGCGGGAATGAGGACGTGGAGGTGGTTCACTATGCCACGACGGCGATGGCGGAACTCGCGAAGGATTATGACCTGCGGCTCCAGAAAATGGAGATACGCTACCGTGATGATCCCGAGAATGAGGAAATCCTTGAGGAATATTTAAAGCTGCTTAAGGAGTACATCGACAGCGGCATCGTGCAGGGAAGCTTCCTGCGCCTGCAAAAGCATCAGTACCAGAATATGCTCTGTGAGAAAATCCGGCGTCAGGGGAGTCTCTGCGACTACCGCAGCCTGGTGCAGGGATATCTCGACCTGGGCGAGCTTGAGGAGGCAAAACGGTGGCTTGATGAGATGGAAAAGCGGTGGCCCGCCGAGGAAGCGGTGTGGATCTTAAAAGTAGAGTACTGCTTTAAGCTCGGGCAGGGGGAGAACATTCAGAAGCTCCTTGAGGAGATTGAGAGAAGGAAGATCTATTTGTCGGCAGAGGGAAAAGAAAAACTGGAATTCCTGAAGAAATGACCGGAGGAAATGATGGAACCGAAAAAAGTGAAGTATATTCCGCTTTTGCGGGTGTTAGCCTGCTTCCTCATCCTGACCGCGTTTTTGTTTATGGAGCGCAGCGGGATCAAGTATCGCGCGGGCAACTACGAGGAGGCATATGTACCCGCGGAAAAGCTGGTGCAGATGAAGGCCTGCGGGGATGAGAAGACCTGTCTTTTGATGGTGGATTCCGCGAACGCGGCAAGCGCCAACGCCGGAAATCAGCTCGCCCAGATCCTTCAGGATATGCGTGTCCCCTATGAGACGATTGACTTAAACAAAAGTCCGCTTCCTGAGCTCGACGCCTATCAGACAGCAGTCGCGGCCACACCCAATCTAAACGTATTCGGCGAGGATATATTAAGGCTTTGCGAGTGGGTGGGAAACGGCGGGCGGCTGATGTTTTCCCTGCCCTTAGAGAAAAACTCGATGTTAGACATGATCTCGGGAAAGCTTGGGATCGTGGAGTCCGGCTACGCGAATGTGATGGTTCCGGATATCGTTTTCCGGGATGGCTTCCTTTTGGGCGGCGACGAGATCTTTACGATCACGGACGCCTACGAGGCGGCATCCGCCCTCTTTCTCGATGAACAGTGCGAGGTCTACGCGTCCACGGCAGACGGACAGACGCCGCTCATCTGGAGCAGGGACTACAGGGACGGAAAATTCGTTGCGGTCAATTTTGAGTACTGCGAGAAGGCGTACCGCGGCATCTACGCGTCGGCGTACAGCCTTCTTGAGGACGTCTGCATCTATCCCGTGATCGACGCCTCCGCATTCTATATCGACGATTTCCCATCGCCGGTCCCGAGCGGGGACGGAGAGTACATCAGGCGTGATTACAACATGGAGATCGGAGAATTCTACTCCGGCGTGTGGTGGCCGGACATGGTGCGCATCGCGGGGACACACGGGATGCGCTATACGGGTATGATCATCGAAAATTATAACGATCAGGTGGAGGGGGAGCTTCCGAGAAACAAGGATACGGCGCGGTACAATTATTTCGGGAATACGCTCCTTGACATGAACGGGGAGCTGGGCTTCCACGGCTACAACCACCAGCCCCTGTGCCTTGATAATTTCGTGTACGAGGAAGACCTTGGATATAAGTACTGGGAGAGCAGGGATGAGATGGTGAGGGCGGTCGCGGAGCTTTCGGCGTTTTCAAAAGACCTGTTCCCCGGAAAGGATTTCTCTGTGTATGTGCCGCCGTCGAATGTGCTCTCGGCGGAGGGGCGCGAGGTGATCGCGGAGGACTTTCCGGAAATCAGGGCGATCGCCAGCACCTACTTCCCCGGGGAGTCTGCCTATGACCAGGAGTTCGAGGTGGCGGAGGATGGGATCGTCGAGACGCCCAGGATCATTTCCGGCTGCGACATCAATCCGTACATGAAGCTCGCGGCGATCTCAGAGCTTAATTTCCACTATGTCAACTCCCACTTCCTTCACCCGGATGACCTTCTTGACGAGGACCGCGGCGCGGCGCTCGGCTGGAAGGAGCTTCGGAGGAGATGGGAAGATTACCTCTCCTGGCTGTACCGCTCGGCCCCCCTGATCCGCAATATGACGGGAAGCGAGATCGCCGGGGCTATCCAGCGCTACTGCGGCGTTAGCCTGTGGAAGCTCGACACGCCGGAGGATCTCTATGTCACAGTGGACGGTCTGATCGACGAGGCGCGCTTCTTTATCCGCGTCAACGAGGGCGATCTCGGGGAGATAAAGGGCGGGGATCTCACCCATCTGACCGGAAATCTTTACCTGATGCGTGTGACGGAGCCGGAGATAGAAATTAAGAGGATCAGGTGATAGTATGAAAATCTGTCTGATACTTGAGGGTTCCTACCCTTATGTCCATGGCGGGGTGTCCACCTGGATGCACCAGTATATCAAGGAGATGAAGGAGCATGAATTTGTGCTGTGGGTCATAGGCGCACTTTCCGGGCAGAGGGGCAGGTATGTCTATGAGCTGCCGGAGAATGTCAGCGAGATCCATGAGGTGTTTCTTGAGGATGCGCTTCATGTGGAGCCGGAGGCGGAGAAAAGCCTTAAGCTGACAGAAGGGCAGAGGCGGGCGCTAGAGGAACTCATCGACTGCCGAAGACCCGACTGGGGTGAGATCTTTTCCCTGTTTCAGGATCGGCGCTTAAATCCGGGAAGCTTCCTTATGAGCTGGGAATTTCTGGAAATTCTTACGGAACTGTGCAGGGAGAGGTATCCCTACATCGCGTTTGCGGAGGTTTTCCATACCTGCCGTTCGATGCTTCTGCCGATGCTCTACCTTCTGGGGCAGGATGTGCCCGAGGCGGATATGTACCATTCTGTCTGCACGGGCTACGGAGGGCTTTTAGGCGTCCTTGCGCAATATAAATGGAAGAAACCGCTGCTGCTGACGGAGCACGGCATTTACAGCCGCGAGCGGGAGGAGGAGCTGATCCGCGCCCGCTGGGTGATCCCCTCCTTCAAAAAGCATTGGATACGCTTCTTTTATATGCTGTCCGACGCGGTCTACCGGCGTGCCGACCGTGTCACCTGCCTGTTTGAGAACGCGAGAAAGATACAGATCGAGCTGGGGGCCGACCCGGACAGGTGCATGGTGATCCGAAACGGGATCTTTTATGAGAGGTTTGCCGGTGTTCCCATGAAGGCGGACGACGGCTGGGTGGATATCGGGGCGATGGTGCGCATGGCGCCGATCAAGGATATCAAGACGATGATCTATGCGTTCCATGAGGTTGCAAGCCGGATCCACAATGTGCGTCTGCACATCATGGGCGGTGTGGACGACGAGGAGTACGCGGACGAGTGCTACAGTCTGGCAGAGCAGCTGAAGCTTGACCGGATCGTGTTTACGGGGCTTGTGGATGCTCACGCCTACATGGAGAAGCTGGACTTTACGATCCTCACCAGCATTTCCGAGGGGCAGCCGCTCTCCGTCCTTGAATCCCTTGCGGCGGGAAGACCCTGCGTGACTACGGATGTGGGATGCTGCCGGGAACTTTTGGAGGGAGATGAGGAGGACCGTTTCGGGCCTGCCGGATACTGTGTGCCGCCCATGTGCCGTGAGGATCTGGCAAGAGCCATGATACGGATGTGCGAGGACCGCGCGGAGCGCATCCGCATGGGTGAAAACGGGCGCCTGCGCGTGAGCGCGCTCTTTCGCCACGAGACGATGATGGAAAAATACCGCAGTATGTATAAGGAGGTGTGGGCGGCATGGCAGGAATCGGGTTTGAATTAAAAAAACTGTTTCGGGGAAGAAGCATCTCCTCGCTCCTTAAGGCGTACGGCTACACCGGGATGGTGACGGCGGGGCCGATGCTTTTGGGGATTTTGCTGCTTGTCGGGATCATGCTCCTTGCGGGCGTGTCGGGGCTTCCCGATCATGAGCGGGAGCTCCTTATCTGCATGGTGACGTACGCGCTTCTTGCCTCCCTGACTGCGACAAGCTGGATGAATATGGTTATGACGCGATTTACCGCGGATATGCTGTATGAGGGGAGGGAGGAGGCTGTTCTTCCCTCCTTTGAGGGCGGTTTAAGCATCCTGCTTGTAACGGGCGGTATCCTCTATGGGATTTTCTTATGCTTTGCGGGGATCTCCTTTCGCCGGATCATGCTTAACTATATGCTGTTTTCGGAGCTGGCGGTGGTCTGGACAGAGATGAATTATCTGACTGCCATCAAGGATTATGTGGGGATCATAAAGTCCTTTCTGCTGGCGGTGCTCATGGCGTTTTTATCCGGCGGGCTCCTTGTGTGGATATTCGGGCCTTCGCTTGAGGCGCTGCTTGTCGGCGTCTGCACGGGGTACGGGGTCATGATGTGCAGGAACTTAAAGCTTTTGTATCGCTTCTTCCCGAGGGGGGAGGGCTCGCGCTTTGCGTTTCTCCCGTGGTTCGATGAGTACCGGGAACTTGCGGGAATCGGATTCTTTACGAATATCGGTCTGTTTTCGCATCTCGTCATCGCCTGGGCGGGAACGCTTGGCGTTAAGGTGCAGGGGCTGTTTTTCGGCGCGCCGCAGCATGACGTACCTGCCATGTTCGCGTTTTTGACGATCCTTGTGACTACTGTCAATTTCGTGGTCTCGGTCGAGGTGAATTTTTATCCGAAGTACCGCAATTACTACGAGCTGTTCAACAAAAAAGGCTCTCTTAAGGATATCGAGCACGCGGAGTATGAGCTTTTGACCGTCCTTGAGCAGGAACTGTCCTACACAGGGCGGAAGCAGTTTTACACGACGGCGCTCATGCTGTCGGTGGGGCTGATGGTTCTCACGAAGCTTCCGCTGGGATTTAATGATCTGATGGAGGGGTATTTCCGGGTTCTGTGCGTGGGGTACGCGATTTACGCGGTGGGAAATACGGTCATGCTGATGCTTCTTTACTTTACCGATTACGAGGGCGCGTATCTGGCGTCGGCCGCCTTCGCCGCGGTGACTGTGGCGGGGAGCATCTTATCGCTTCGGCTTGATGTGCGCTACTACGGCTTCGCGTTCCTCATCGGCAGCGTGGCGTACTTTTTCATATCGTGGCTGCGGCTCAAGTGGTTCACGAAAAACCTGCCGTACCATATCCTGTGCGCCCAGCCGATCCTCACGAGGGCAAAGAGCGGGAGGTTCACCGGGCTTAAGAGACGGCTTGAAGGGAGAGGGGTGAGAGAATGAGAACGGAATGGAAACGTCTGCTTGCGTGTCTTTCCGTCGCCTGTCTGGTGACGGCGGGGTGCGCCCTGACGGGAGAGAAATCGGGCGGAGACGAGGGGCAGGAGAGCGCGCGGGCAGGAGAGGACAGCCAGATGGCAGAAAGCGCTCAGGCGGCGGATGCGGGGATTGTCTTTGCGGAGCCGGCGCAAAAGCGTCATCCGCCGCTTCGCGACAACAAGAGCCTGTACGAATCCGACGTCGAGGGCAGCGTAGTTACCATGTACTTAACAGTTCGCAGAGGAAATTCATCTGAGGGAACCGACCATAGCTGGGAGGAGATCAACCGCTACTCCGCGTATGATTACAACAGTATGGGAGTCGACCGCTATCAGGTGGAGGGAATTTTACAGGTGGGGGATGAGACGGGGCCGCTGCCCGGGGAGCTTGGCTATGGGGAGCGCGCGGCGAATGCGACGGTGCAGATCCGGGGTCAGACATCAAGCAGGAATGCGCAGAAAAACTATAAGATCCGCCTAAAGGACAATAAGGGTACATGGAGGGGACAGCAGACCATCGCGCTAAACAAGCACCAGAGCGACGGACTGCGGTTCCGCAACAAGCTGTATTTTGACCTTTTGAAGGGTTTAGACGAGATCGTGAGCCTGCGGACCCAGTTTGTCCATCTGTATGTGAAGGACGAGACGGGAGGGGCGTCGGAAGGCTTTGTGGATTATGGACTGTACACCCAGGTGGAGCAGCTCAATAAGACTGCCCTAAAGGCGCGCGGCATGGATAGAAACGGGCATCTCTATAAGGTCAACTTTTTTGAGTTTTACCGCTTTCCCGACGTGATCAGGACGCGGGACGACCCGGAGTACGATGAGAAGGCGTTTGAGTCCATGATCGAGACGAAGGGCGATAAGGATCACAGCAAGCTGATCCGGATGTTAGAGGATGTAAACAATTATTCCATACCCATCGGGGAGGTGCTTGAGAAGCATTTTGACGTGGAGAATCTCACCTATTGGATGGCGTTCCAGATCCTTACCGGGAATGTGGACACCCAGTGCCGCAACTTTTATATCTACAGCCCGAAAAATCTGGAGACCTGGTATTTCCTTCCCTGGGACGGGGACGCGTCTTTAAAGTGGGACGAGGATACGATGAAGGGGAGGACAGAGTTCGGAAGCTGGGAGCGGGGCGTCAGCAATTATTGGGGGAATGTGCTGTTTAACCGGTGCTTGAGGTCCGAGGAGTTTAGGGGAAAACTGGATGAGGCGATTCTTGCGGTGAAGGACTATCTTTCAAAGGAGCGCTTCGAGTCCCTGATCGGGGCTTACCGGGGTGTGACCGGGAGGTATGTTTATGAGATGCCGGATGTGCTCCACGAGCCACTCACCCCGCAGGAGTATGAGAGTATCGCGGGGAATCTCCCGAATCTGGTGGATTTCTACTATGAGAATTATCTGGATACGCTTGAGTGCCCGATGCCGTTTTATATCGGCACGCCGCAGGAGGAAAACGGGATGCTTAAGATCAGGTGGGATATATCCTTTGACTTTCAGGCGGAGGACATCACCTACGAGGCGGTGCTTGCAAGAGACTACCTGATGCAGGACGTTGTGGCAGTCTACGAGGGCGTGTGGCCGGAGATGGAGGCGCAGAATCCGGGACCGGGGCAGTATTTTGTGAAGGTGAAGTCCAAAAACGCATCAGGGCACGAGCAGAGCGCGTTTGACTACTATGTGACGGAGGACGGCAAGGTTCACGGCGTCAAGTGCTTTTATATCCTGGAGGACGGAAGCATTGAGGAAGACAAGTATGAGGAATAGAAATGAGCCGGTATACCGGCATGAGCTTAAGTATCTGATAAATGAGGGTGAGAAGGAGGCGCTCAAGTCCCGGATCGGGACGCTTCTCGCGCTTGACGGGCACGCGGGAGAGGGCGGCTATATGATACGCAGCCTGTATTTTGACGATATGTGGGACAGCGCCTATGCGGAGAAGAACATGGGCGTGATGAGTCGGTGCAAGTACCGGATACGGATCTATGACTGCTCGGACCACGTGATCAGGCTTGAGAGGAAGAAAAAGGTGGGGAGCTATATCTGCAAGGAATCAGCGCCTTTAACGAGGGAGGAGACAGAGAGGCTTATCGACGGGGAATATGATTTCCTGCTCGGGAGTGACGAGCCGCTTTGCCGGGAATTTTACATAGATTGCGCCGCCCGGATGATGCGTCCGAGGGTGATCGTGGACTATGAGCGGGAACCGTTCGTCATGGCGCACGGAACAGTCCGCGTTACCTTTGACAGCCATGTGCGGACGGCGCTTTTAAGCCGCGACCTGTTTGACCCGCTTCTTCCGTCCCTGGAGGCGCTTGAGCCGGGTAAGGTCGTGATGGAGGTGAAATTCACGGAGTTTCTGCCGAAGCTTGTGCAGGAGCTTTTGCCCCCCAGAGCCGCCGAATTCACCGCGCTGTCAAAATATGTGTTGTGTTATGAAAGAACGCGGTACTTAAATGGCTGGGGGTACTGGGAGGAGGAAGGAGGAGCAGTATGAGTGTGAAGGATGTGATCAGAAAATCAATTCTGGAATCGGAGATGTTTGCCGGGTATGATATTCCGCAGATGATGCTTTCGCTTTTTATGGCGTTGGCGCTCGGATGTCTCATCTACCTGGTGTACAAAAGATTTTACGCGGGGGTCATCTATTCGCGCAGCTTTGCGGTGACGCTTGTGGGGATGACGGTGCTCACCTGTATGGTGACGCTCGCGATCAGCACGAACATCGTGATCTCCCTCGGTATGGTGGGCGCTCTGTCCATCGTCCGTTTCCGGACGGCGATCAAGGATCCGATGGATCTTTTATATCTGTTCTGGGCGATCACCACCGGGATCGCTTCGGGTGCGGGGATGTACGGGCTTGCGTTCATCGCCCTGCTTGTTATGATCGTCCTTGTCTGGGGATTTTACCATAAGCAGCGTTTGGGCGAGGTCTATGTGGCGGTAATCCGGTACGAGGGGGATGACACGGGCGATGAAATATTAAGGGAATTCGGGAAGATGAAATATTTTGTCAAATCGAAGACGCTGCGCGGGCAGACCGCGGAGCTTGCCGTGGAGGTGTTCTGCCGCCATGACAATCTGTTCTTTGCCGAGAAGATACGAAACATTGAGAATGTAAAGGATGTCACGCTGATCCAGTACAACGGGGAATATCATGGCTAGATGGGCGCGCCGCGCGGCCGGGGCTTTGCTTACGCTTGCGGCGCTTTGGGGGATCTTTAAGGGGAGACCCCGGGCGGAGACCTTTGTTTTTGAGGCGGATAAAGGAGTGCTTTACAATCCCCTGATCGGCTACGCGCCGCAGGCGGACGAGGAGGATGATGTCGGGGAAAATACTCTGGTTTATCTCGATATCACCTGGCGCGAGCTTGAGCCGGAGGAGGGCGTGTACGACTGGGAGGGCATAGAGGAGGAGAACCACTTAAGCCGGTGGAGGAAGGAGGGAAAGCATGCGGTGCTCCGCTTTGTCTGTGATTATCCGGGAGACGAGGCACACATGGATATTCCCGACTGGCTTTATGAGAAGACCGGCGGGGACGGTGTGGACTACGATATCAAATACGGAAAGGGCTATGCCCCGAATTACAACAATGAGACCTTTATCCGGCATCACGCGCGCGCTGTGCGCGCTCTGGGGGAGTATTTTGGGCGCGACACATTTGTCAGCTATGTGGAGCTTGGGAGCCTGGGGCACTGGGGGGAGTGGCATGTGAAGGCGGGCGCCGGGCTTTACGGAATGCCGGAAGGCAGGGTGCGAAGGGCGTATGTGGAGCCGTATACGACGTCATTTCCCCATGCCAGGCTTCTGATGCGCAGGCCGTTTCGGGAGATGCCGGACGGCTGCGGCGTCTACAATGACATGACGGGGGAGGAAAAGAGCACGAGGGAGTGGCTTGGCTGGATCGCGCACGGCGGCGAGTATGACCAGACGGGGGAGGCGGACGGGCTTAAAGCGGCGCCGGAGATCTGGAAGAGAGCTCCCGTGGGCGGCGAGTTTACGAGCTCCGCCGATATGGAGGAGATGCTGGGGGATCAGATGGAGACGACGCTTGCGCTTTTGAAGGCGTCGCATATGTCTTTTCTCGGCCCGAATATCCCGGACATGGAAACAGGCCCGCTTCGCGCGGAGGCGCTTTTCGTGCTGTCGTGTCTGGGCTACCGCTACCGGATCGCAAAAATGGAGATGGAAACATCCTTTTTTCAGAAAAATGTAAAGGTCACGACGACCTGGGTAAACGATGGCGCCGCCCCGATCTACTGGAGCTTTACGCCGTGCCTGTATGTGACTGTGAGACAGAGGGAGGGGGGAGCGGACGCCGGGGAAATGATCGTGGGGCGCTACCCGCTTTCCCTGGATCTGACAGCGCTCCTTCCGGGGCAGGAAAGGGAGGCGACGGCGGAGATTCCGCGGGAATTCCTTGAGGATTCGGGGCTGTGGTCAGTCAGGATCTGGGCCGGGATAGAGAATCCCGAGACGGGGCGGCCGGAGGTGCTCCTCGCGATGGATGCGCAGAGGAGAGGCCATCTGTCGCTTTTGTGGGCGGGGGAATGAGACAGTTACACGCTATTTATTTTTCTGTAGCTGTTCAGTACCTTCACAGTTACGGGCAAAAATCCATGAAAATTGCCTTCGGCAATGGGATTTTTGCCTGCTTCCGCTACGTTTCCTTACGGTCAGTGCAGTAAATGCGCAGACCTACTGAACAGTTACATTTTTCTCATAAAGAATCAGAAGACCTTTCAGGAGAAGCGTCTCATCGTAGGTAATTTTGTGCCTGCATAACGGCACTACGAACCGGGACAGCCCCCCGGTTGCGATGACCGTAGCCGTCTCGCCGAGCTCATCCTCCATGCGCTCGATGATGCCGTCGATCATGCCTGCATTTCCGTACATGGCGCCGCTTCGCATACAGTCAACCGTGTTTTTGCCGATGACCTTTTTCGGTATGTCCAGGCTGATGGAGGGGAGCTGGGCGGTCTTGCTGCTTAAGGAATCCAGGGAGACGTAAAGGCCGGGCAGGATCACGCCGCCGATGTAGTTTCCGGCGCGGTCCACCACGGACATGGTGGTGGCGGTCCCCATATCTATGATGATGATGGGCGCCGGATACTCGCGGATGGCGGCAACCG
Organism: Clostridium sp.; assembly: GCA_004554205.1. Taxonomy (GTDB): domain Bacteria; phylum Bacillota; class Clostridia; order Lachnospirales; family Lachnospiraceae; genus Brotaphodocola. The sequence continues at coordinate 19,138 of SFNH01000004.1, read as the reverse complement.
CGTCCACGATCATGTCGCTTCCGACAGTCTTTGGGTTATCCATGAGGATGTTCATGCCGGTCTTAATGCCGGAACTCACCAGCATGGGGTGATACCCGAGGATCTTCTTCACCGCGGAGGAAATCGCGGCGTTTAGCGGCGGGACTACCGAGGAGAGGATCGCGCCCTCGATCTGCGCCGGTTTGATCTGATGAATTTCCAGAATATTCTTAATATTTATGGCGTATTCCGTGCCTGTCTTGTCGTGGCTGGTTGTGAGGCGCTCCACAAACCAGGTGCGCTCGGAATCAATGCAGCCGATGACAATGTTGGTGTTGCCCATGTCGATTGCCAGGATCATTGTTAAGCTCCTCTCTTGCGTTTGGTACTGTGTAATGATACCATATTTTTCAGGCAAAGACAATCGCTCATGAGATCTAAAGGTGCTGACAGAAAAATGAAATTTTAAATTTCACTCTTCAAAAGTATTATTGAAATCTTGTGGCAAAATTGCTGATAGTATGCTAAAATCAAAAAGCAGAGATAAAAACACAACGTAAGGGATGATATCTCTTACAGAGCCGGTAGGTAGTCCGGCCGCACCGCTTTGGTGTAAGTAGCCCTCCCTCCTTGGGTCGTCCGTTCTTTGTTCACTACAATCATTTAAGGAGGAATTGTCATGGACAAAGTATCGGGCAGACTGACAGTATTTTTTGAGGAACCATTCTGGATAGGCGTTTTTGAACGCATATCGGAGGGTAAGCTATCTGTATGCAAGGTTACGTTTGGCGCGGAGCCGAAAGAATATGAGATATATGATTTTGTCCTGAAAAATTACTATCGGCTGCGGCTTAGTCCGGCTGTGGCAACTGATGTAAAAGAAGCTGGCCGCAATCCGAAACGGGTACAGAGAGAAGTGCGCAAACAGGTGCACAATACCGGAATCGGCACAAAATCGCAACAGGCTTTGAAATTACAGCAGGAGCAGTTGAAAACTGAACGTAAGACTGTGAGCCGGGAACAACGGGAAGCAGAGAAACAGAGGCAGTTTGAACTGAAACAGCAGAAACGGAAAGAGAAGCATAGGGGCAGGTGATGCCTGCCCCGGCTTCCTGTATTTATTTACTATGAAAGTCCCGGACAGTGGCTGTGTGGAGCGGCATGCTTGCATGGCGAAACACACAGACCGCGCAGAGCGACAGCTTGCGGCGAAGGGCGCGCAGATCGCGGAGTTGAAGGCACTGCTTGCGAAGAAGAGGATTTAAGGTGATAAAGGTATCCTCTGGCTGAACAGTTGAACTGTTACAAATACTATGGTATACTTTCCACGAAGTTATCATATTCGGAGGAGATGCGGGAGAAAATAATGTTACAGGGAAAGACTGTGGTGCTCGGAGTGACGGGAGGGATTGCCGCGTACAAGAGTGCGGCGCTTGCCAGTATGCTGAAAAAGCAGCATGCGGATGTGCAGGTCATCATGACAGAAAACGCGATGAATTTCATTACGCCTGCGACATTTGAAGCCCTGACCGGGACGAAATGTATGGTGGATACCTTTGACCGGAATTTCCGGTTCGAGGTGGAGCATGTGGCGCTCGCAAAGCGGGCGGACCTCTTCATGGTCGCCCCCGCGACGGCAAATGTGATCGCGAAGGTGGCGCATGGGATTGCGGACGACATGCTGACGACCACATTCCTGGCGTGCAGAAAGACGAAATATATCGTTCCGGCGATGAACACCGCGATGTATGAGAACCCGATCACCCAGGACAATCTGGCGCTCTGCTCAAGGTACGGCATGAAGGTGATCGCGCCGGTGTGCGGCCATCTCGCGTGCGGCGATGAGGGAGTCGGGAAGATGCCGGAGCCGGAGGCGCTGCTTGAATATATTTTGCAGGAGTTTGCGTACGAGAAGGATCTTGCCGGAAAACGGGTGCTCGTGACGGCGGGGCCGACGAGGGAGGCACTTGACCCGGTGCGCTATATTACCAATCATTCTACCGGGAAGATGGGTTATGCGATCGCCCGTGCTGCGGCGAGGCGGGGGGCTGCGGTGACCTTAATAAGCGGCCCTGTGGAGCTTCCCACACCGCTCGGAGTGGAGCGGGTGGACGTCTCAAGCGCGAAGGAGATGTTTGACGCTGTCACGTCGCGCGCGGCAGGGCAGGACGCCATCGTGAAGGCGGCGGCCGTGGCGGATTACCGCCCGGTGCATGTGGGCGCGGAGAAGATGAAGAAGACCGACGAGACGCTCAGCATTGAGCTTGAGCGGACGGACGATATCCTTTCGTGGCTGGGCGCGCATCGCAGGGCGGGTCAGTTTCTCTGCGGATTCTCCATGGAAACGCGCGATGTTCTGGAAAATTCGCGCGCGAAGCTTAAGCAGAAGAATGTCGATATGATCGTGGCAAACGATCTTCGGACCGAGGGCGCGGGCTTCGGTACGGATACGAATGTCGTGACGCTGATCACGGGCGAGGGAGTCCGTGAGCTCGGAAAGATGACGAAGGACGAGGTTGCGCACCGAATCCTGGATCATATTTTTACGCGCAAATAGCCGCATGGCTGAACGTTTACGAAAAATGGATTTTTGGAGGAAAGACCCTTGTCGAACATAGCGGAAGAGATAAAAAAACGAAGAACCTTTGCGATCATTTCCCACCCGGACGCGGGAAAGACGACCCTGACGGAGAAATTCCTGCTCTACGGCGGCGCGATCAACCTCGCCGGCACGGTGAAGGGGCGCAAGGCGGCAAAGCACGCGGTCTCCGACTGGATGGAGATCGAGAAGGAGAGAGGGATCTCGGTGACATCCTCGGTGATGCAGTTCGAGTACGGCGGTTACTGTATCAACATTCTGGACACACCGGGGCATCAGGACTTCTCGGAGGACACCTACCGGACGCTGATGGCAGCCGACAGCGCCGTCATGGTCATCGACGGCTCGAAGGGCGTGGAGGCGCAGACGATCAAGCTGTTTAAGGTCTGCGTGATGCGCGGCATACCGATCTTTACGTTCATCAACAAGATGGACCGCGAGGCGAGGGATCCATTTGAGCTGATGGACGAGATCGAGAATGTCCTTGGCATCCGCACCTGCCCGATCAACTGGCCTATCGGCTGCGGGAAGAATTTTAAGGGCGTCTATGACCGCCACGAGCGGACGATCACGACATTTACGGCGGCGATGGGCGGACAAAAGGAAGTTGCCTCCCGAATTTTCGATGTGGACGGGACGGACGTGGACGCGGTGATCGGCGCCGACTACCACCGCCAGCTTCTCGAGGAGATCGAGCTTTTGGACGGCGCGGCGGACGAGTTTGACCAGGAGCGTGTAAACAGGGGCAATTTATCGCCCGTATTCTTTGGGTCGGCGCTGACCAACTTCGGCGTGGAGACATTTTTGCAGCATTTCCTGAAAATGACGTCGTCGCCGCTTCCGAGAAAAACTGTGGGCGGCGTGATCGACCCGTTTAAGGAGGATTTTTCCGCGTTTGTATTTAAGATTCAGGCGAATATGAACAAGGCGCACCGGGACAGGGTCGCCTTTATGCGGGTCGTGTCCGGAAGGTTTGAGGCGGGCATGGAGGTGAACCATGTGCAGGGCGGCAAAAAACTCCGCCTATCGCAGCCGCAGCAGATGATGGCGCAGGACAGAAAGATCGTGGAGGAGGCGTATGCAGGGGACATCATCGGCGTCTTCGACCCGGGTATCTTCTCAATCGGAGATACTTTGTGCCTGTCTGACGAAAAGTTCGAGTTCGAGGGGATTCCGACCTTCGCGCCGGAACATTTCGCGCGGGTGAGACAGGTGGATACCATGAAGCGCAAGCAGTTTTTAAAGGGCGTCACCCAGATCGCCCAGGAGGGCGCGATCCAGATCTTCCAGGAGTTCAACACCGGCATGGAGGAGATCATTGTCGGCGTGGTCGGAGAACTCCAGTTCGAGGTGCTGACTTACCGTCTGGAGAATGAATACAAGGTGGAGGTTAAGCTTGAGAAGCTTCCCTACGAATACATTCGCTGGATAGAGAATCAGTCGGAGGTCGATGTGGAGAAGATTCAGGGCACGTCCGACATGAAGCGGATCAAGGATTTAAAAGACAATCCGCTGCTTCTTTTTGTCAATAGCTGGAGCGTCGGCATGGTCGAGGAACGCAATCCGGGCCTGAAACTTTCGGAGTTTGGACGGAGCTGACCGGGCAGGCGGTTTAACAGCTGCTAATCAGAACGGAGGGAATATCCATGTACAGGGACAAAATTGACGCATTCATCGACGCGCACAGAGAGGAAATGCTTGAGGATATCTGCGAGCTTTGTAAGATCAACAGCGAGCGGATGCCCGCGGAGGAGGATATGCCTTTCGGGCCGGGCGCGGCAGAATGTCTCGACGCGGCGCTCGATATGGCGGAGGGCTACGGCTTTGAGACGGCAGATTACGACGGCTATGTGGGCTGTGTGGACTTTGGCGCGCTTCCGAGCCACCTCGATATTCTCGCGCATCTTGATGTGGTGCCTGGGGGCGAGGGCTGGACGGTCACGGAGGCCTTTAAGCCGGTCGTTAAGGACGGAAAGATTTACGGGCGCGGCACCGCGGACGACAAGGGGCCTGCGGTGGCTGCGCTCTACGCAATGCGCGCGGTGAAGGAGCTTGGGATTCCACTTAAGAAAAACGTGCGCCTGATCCTGGGCACGGACGAGGAGTGTGGCAGCTCGGATATCCGCCACTATTACAGCGTGGAGAAGGAAGCGCCGATGACATTCTCCCCGGACGCGGCGTACCCGGTTGTAAATACGGAGAAAGGGCGTCTGCCGGGGCATTTTACCGCAAAGTTTGAGGCCTGCGACGCGCTGCCGAGGCTCGTCTGCATTACCGCGGGCACCAAGATCAACGTGGTTCCGGGCAAGGCGAAGGCGACGGTGGAGGGCCTTTCTCCCGCTGTGTTAAATGAGGCGGCGGGAGCGGTTTCGGCGGAGACGGGAGTGCGGTTTACATTTGAGACTGAGGACAGCTTTACAACGATAACGGCAGCCGGTAAGGGCGCTCACGCATCGACGCCGGAGGAGGGTAGCAACGCCATTACCGGACTTCTTTCGCTTCTTGTGAGGCTTCCGTTTGCGCCGTGCGCGCAGATTAGCGCATTAAAGAAGCTGTGTGATCTGATGCCGCACGGTGATGTGAACGGCGCGGCGCTTGGCGTGGACATGGAGGATGCGCTGTCGGGACGTCTGACGCTGGCGTTTTCCATGCTGACGGTGGAGTCGGCGGGCATCGACGGCGAGTTTGACAGCCGCGTTCCGGTCTGCGGAAACGAGGAGAATGTGCTTAAGGTGATCCGGGAGAAGATGGCGGAGGCGGGCTTTGTGCTGTTGAATGAGACGATGACGCCGCCGCATCATGTAGACGGGAACTCCCATTTTATCAAAACCCTGCTTAAGGTATACGAGACCTATACCGGGCAAAAGGGCGTCTGCGAATTCACCGGGGGCGGAACGTATGTGCACGATCTGAAAAACGGCGTTGCCTTCGGCGCGAGCATGCCGGGTACGGACAACCGGATGCACGGCGCGGACGAATTCGCAGTGATCGACGATCTTGTGATGAGCGCAAAGATGTTCGCGCAGGTGATCGTCGAGCTTTGCGGATAGACCAAAAGGAATAATCCATGAATCCGGTTTCCGGCGGATTATACGCCGCAACGCCCGGCTCGGTCGCGGGTGAGGTCTTCGCTTTTGTTCGGTCGACGGATGTAAAACTTTTGCTCGGTTTTGTCAGAAAGCACTTGACAAATAGGAAACACTATTGTAGAATACGCTCCATAAGGAATTTGTTTCAGTAAGGAAAGAGGAACCCGACATGATTCAGAACAAAACCATGCAGATGAATATGGCTATGATGTGCGGCATGATGATGGGCATGTGCCGTATGTTCGTATGCTTGAAAAATCAGATATAATTTGCATGGATTGTGAAGAAGAATCAGACAGGGAACCGGATAAAATCCCGGATATATCGTCGCAAGTCTATGCAGGCTTGCGGCGTTTTTGATTTCATACATAATATATATTTACATATTTACATTAAACAAAAGGGAAGGACGAGGACATGGCAGAAGAAGGGACGATCATTGAGCTTCGGCACATGGGAAAAGAATTTAAGACGGCGAACGGACCGGTGGTGGCGCTTGACGACATCAATCTCGACATCCATCGCGGTGAGATTTTCGGGATCATCGGGCTGTCCGGCGCAGGAAAGAGCACTCTGGTGCGATGTATCAATATGCTGGAGATACCGACCTCCGGCGAGGTGATCTTCGAGGGGGAGAACCTGGCGGCATTAAGCGAGGCGAGGCAGAGAAAGGCCAGGCAGTCCATGGGGATGATCTTCCAGCAGTTCAATCTGCTCTCCCAGAGAAATGTCCTGCGCAATATCTGTTTCCCGATGGAGATCGCGGGCATTCCGAAGGACAGGGCAAGGGAGCGGGCGATGGAGCTTCTCAAGCTGGTGGGGCTTGAGGAAAGGGCAAAGGCCTATCCGGCGCAGCTCTCCGGCGGACAGAAGCAGCGAGTGGCGATCGCGAGAGCCATCGCGACGAACCCGAAGGTGCTGCTCTGCGACGAGGCGACGAGCGCGCTCGACCCCAACACGACGAAATCCATTTTACAGCTCATCAGGCAGATCAACCGTGAGTTTGGGATCACGGTCATCGTGATCACCCACGAGATGGCGGTCATTGAGGCCATCTGCGACCGCGTGGCGATCATAGACCACAGCCACATTGCCGAGGTGGGGAGAGTATCCGAGATATTCTCCGAGCCGAAATCAAAGATCGGACGTCAGTTGATCCTCGGCGATGCCGTGACGAATGTGAAATTTGACAAATCAAAGAAGGTGCGCATCACCTTCGACGGGAGAAATTCCATGGAGCCGATCATTGCGAACATGATCCTCTCCAGCAAGGTTCCGCTCAATATCCTGTACGCGTCCACGAAGGACATCGGCGGCACGGCAAGGGGACAGATGATCGTGCAGCTCCCGGAGGATGAGGCCGACGCCAGCCGGGCGCTGCATTACTTAAAGACGATAAAGATTCCATTTGAGGAGGTGACGGGAGATGACGTTTAGTCCGCAGATTATGGAGCTGATCAGGAACGGGATCGGGGAGACCCTGTATATGGTGTTTATCTCCGCCGCGGTTTCCTACATCATCGGGATTCCGCTCGGGATCATCCTGGTGGTGACGGACAAGGAGGGAATCCGCCCCGTGCCGCTGCTTCAGAAGGTGCTCGGCGTGGCGATCAACCTGCTGCGCTCCATTCCGTTTTTGATCCTTCTGATCATGATGATGCCGCTCACCAGGAAGCTCGTGGGAACCAGCCTCGGCTGGAGAGCTGTCGTTCCGCCTCTTGTGGCGGCCGCGGCGCCCTACATCGCCCGCATGGTGGAGTCCTCCTTTAAGGAGGTGGACGCCGGCGTCATTGAGGCGGCAAAGTCCATGGGCGCGTCGACCTTCCAGATCATCTGGAAGGTGCTTCTGCCGGAGGCAAAGCCGTCGCTTTTGATCGGAGCGGCAATCTCCACGACCACGATCCTCGGCTATTCCGCCATGGCGGGCGCCGTGGGAGGCGGAGGACTCGGCGGTATCGCGATCAACTACGGCTACTACCGCTACCAGACAGACATGATGTTTTTGACGGTGGCGATCCTTGTGATCATCGTGCAGATCATCCAGGAGGTGGGCATGAAGCTCGCGAGAGTCAGCGACAAGCGTATCCGATAACGGATAATAAATCGGGATTTAGCAGCCGAAGGCTGTCGGCAAAATGCCATATAAATCAAATATAAAAGAGGAGGAAAAATCATGAAAAAGACAATCAGTATCATCACAGCAGCCGTACTGGCGGCAGCAGCCTTGACCGCGTGCGGCACAGGCAAGCAGGCGGATAACACCGCGACAGAAAAAGGAGCGGCGGCGGAAACTACCGCGGCTTCGGGAGAGTTAAAGGAGATCGTGGTGGGCGCAAGCCCAGCGCCGCACGCCGAGATTCTGGAGGCCATAGCTCCGGTTCTTGAAGAAAAGGGCTACAAGCTGGTGCTCAAGGAGTACACCGACTACGTTCAGCCGAACCTGGCGCTTGATGCGGGAGACCTTGACGCAAACTATTTCCAGCATCTTCCGTATCTGGAGCAGTTCAATGCGGAGAACGGTACAAAGATCGTGTCCGCGGCGGCGATCCACTATGAGCCGTTTGGCATCTACGCAGGAAAGACATCAGACCTTAAAGACCTCGCGGACGGCGCGAAGGTAGCCGTTCCGAACGACGCGACCAACGAGGCGAGAGCGCTGCTTCTGCTCGAGGCGCAGGGGCTGATCAAGCTGACTGACGGCGTGGGCTTAAATGCGACCAAGACCGATATTGTCGAGAACCCGAAGAATCTGGACATCCTCGAGGTCGAGGCGGCTCAGACCCCGCGCTCCTTACAGGATGTGGACATCGCGGTGATCAACGGCAACTACGCGATCGAAGCGGGCCTTAAGGTGTCCGATGCGTTGGCGGTTGAGGCGTCCGATTCCGAGGCGGCTACCACCTATGGAAATATCGTGGCGGTTAAAGAGGGCAAGGAGAATGATGAGAAGACCGCGGCTCTGGTAGAGGCGCTTAACAGCAGCGAAGCGAAGGCATTTATCGAGAGCACTTACAATGGGGCGGTTGTTCCGTTATTCTGATGAGACTGTAAAAAACACACTATGACAGAAATACGCATAGAATACACCAAGGAAGTTCAGGGTGCAGGCTATGCGTATTTTTGATTTAAAAAAAAAGAAGTGATCAACGTCTGCGACTGCAGGCGCCTCGGTTTTGTGGGCGATGTGGAGTTTGACCCGAAGACCGGCTGCATTACACATCTGATCGTGCCGGGGCCGGGCTGCCTGTGCGGGATCTTCGGTCGGGAAAAGGAATTTATCATATCCTTCTGCGATGTGTGCCAGATCGGGGATGATATCATCCTCGTCGAGATCAAGAACCTGAAGGATATTGAAAAGCCGTGTAAATTTGACTGAACAGGGGCTTGCTAAGTGCGTTTTGATGTGGTATAATGGGCGCAATGGATTGTAATCATAGGAGGCGAAAACATGAAGCACGTTAAGACTTTAAATAACAAAACCCTGAAGGAATCCATGAAGAAGGGCGGCTGCGGCGAGTGCCAGACTTCCTGTCAGTCCGCATGCAAGACATCCTGTACTGTCGGAAACCAGACCTGCGAGAACGCGGACAGATAAGGATTTCCATCCGGTACATAGTGTCGCACACGTGGGATTTGGCAGACGAGAGGACCCCTATGGTCGAGTAGGGGTCTTTTCCTTGTCCTGTATATATAAGGGAGACAGAGGAGAATATCGGTGATTCATCAATACAGGAATAATGGATACAATATTGTTATGGATATTGCGAGCGGCTCGGTTCATGTGGTGGACGATGTAGTCTACGACGCGGTCTCGCTTCTTGAGCCGGCGATGGGCGAGCTTGAGCGCCCGGAGCCGATTCCGAAGGAGGCGAGGGAGCGCGCCCGGGCGGAGCTTTTACGGGCGTATCCCGAGGACGAGGTGGACGAGGCTCTCCTTGAGATACAGGAGTTGATCGACGCGGAGGAGCTCTACACAAAGGACGTCTATCAGGACTATGTGGCCGATTTTAAGAAGCGGGAGACGGTGGTGAAGGCGCTCTGCCTCCACATTGCCCACGACTGCAATCTGGGCTGTAAGTACTGCTTTGCCGAGGAGGGCGAGTACCACGGAAGGAGGGCTCTCATGAGCTTTGAGGTCGGGAAGAAAGCGCTCGACTTTCTGATCGCAAACTCCGGGAACCGACGGAATCTGGAGGTGGATTTCTTCGGCGGCGAGCCGCTGATGAACTGGGAGGTCGTAAAGCAGCTTGTGGAGTACGGCCGCTCGAAAGAGGAGGCGAATAACAAGCGCTTCCGCTTTACGATCACCACCAACGGAATGCTGCTTAGCGACGAGATCATGGATTTCTGCAACAGGGAGATGAGCAATGTAGTCTTGAGCCTGGACGGCAGAAAGGAAGTCAACGACTTTATGCGGCCGACCAGGAACGGGCGCGGTAGCAGCTACGACATCATTGTGCCAAAGTTTCAGAGGTTTGCAAGGAGCCGCGCCGGGAAGGATTACTATGTGCGCGGGACATTTACCCGCAATAACCTTGATTTTTCCGAGGATGTGAAGCACTTTGCGGACCTCGGCTTTGACCGGATGTCGATCGAGCCGGTGGTTGCGGCCCCCGATGAGCCGTACTCCATCCGCGAGGAGGATCTGCCGAAGATCCTTGAGGAGTACGATAAGCTGGCGGTGGAGTACATTAAGCGAAAGAAAGAGGGACGAGGCTTCACCTTCTTCCATTTTATGATCGATCTGAACCAGGGACCCTGTGTGGCAAAGCGCCTCTCCGGCTGCGGTTCCGGCACGGAGTATCTGGCGGTGACTCCCTGGGGCGATTTCTACCCCTGCCATCAGTTCGTGGGCAGGGAGGAGTTTTTGATGGGGAATGTGGATACGGGCATCACCCGGACCGATATCTGCGACGAGTTCAAGCTGTGCAACGTCTACGCAAAGGAAAAATGCAGAAGCTGTTTTGCGAGATTTTACTGCAGCGGCGGATGCGCGGCGAATTCCTACAACTTCCACGGGTGTATCACGGACGCTTATGACATCGGCTGCGAGATGCAGAAGAAGCGGATTGAGTGTGCGATCATGATAAAGGCGGCGCTTGCCGACGAAAGGTAAGGAGAAAGAAAAATGAAAAACAGTAAGACGAAGGGCCTTCTCGGCCTGCTGGTCCTGCTGCTCGCGGTGGGACTGTTCGGATTCCTCGGCTATGACACGATGGATGACATCAAGCTGGGACTTGACCTGGCGGGCGGTGTCAGCATCACCTATCAGGCGGTCTCCGAGAATCCGTCATCGGAGGAGATGTCCGATACCATTTACAAGCTTCAGCAGAGAGTGCAGAATTACAGCACCGAGGCCGAGGTGTACCAGGAGGGCAGCAACCGGATCAACATTGACATTCCGGGCGTGTCCGACGCGAACGCGATCCTTGAGGAGCTCGGAAAGCCCGGCTCCCTGATCTTTACCGATGAGGAGGGACAGGTCATCCTGACCGGCGACCAGGTCTCTTCCGCGAAGGCGGGGATCATCGACCAGAACGGCACAAAGAGCTATGTGGTGAGCCTGACCTTTACCGAGGAGGGTACCAAGGCATTTGCGGACGCCACCACGGCAAACGTTGGCAAGCGGATCGCGATCATCTATGACGGGATGGTCTACTCAAACCCGGTTGTCCGGGAAGCCATCACAGGCGGACAGTGCCAGATCGACGGGATGGCGGATTATAACGAGGCGGAGAACCTGGCGGCGACCATCCGGATCGGTTCTCTCTCCCTTGAGCTTGAGGAGCTGCGCTCCAATGTAGTCGGCGCGAAGCTGGGGCAGGAGGCGATCTCCACCAGCTTAAAGGCGGGCGCCGTCGGATTTGCCATCGTGGCTTTGTTTATGATCGCGGTTTACCTGATTCCCGGCGTGGCGGCTGTGCTGGCGCTGGCAATGTATGTGGGCGTCATCCTGCTCGTGCTTTCCGCGTTTGATGTGACGTTGACCCTGCCGGGTATCGCCGGCATCATCCTCTCCGTCGGCATGGCGGTGGATGCAAACGTGATCATCTTTACCCGCATCAAGGAAGAAATCGGGCTCGGAAAGACCGTGAAATCCGCGATCAAGACCGGCTTTGCAAAGGCACTGTCGGCGATCGTGGACGGCAACGTGACGACCCTGATCGCCGCGGCAGTCCTGTATCTGCGCGGCTCCGGTACGGTCAAGGGCTTTGCGACGACCCTGGCGATCGGCATCGTGCTGTCCATGGTGACGGCGCTGTTTGTGACGAAGGGCGCGCTGTACGCGCTGTATGCGCTGGGCTTTGAGGACGCGAAGTTCTACGGCATCAAGAAGGATGGAAAGACCATCAATTTCCTCGGAAAGCGCAATCTCTGCTTCATCATTTCCATCGTGGTCATCGTGGCCGGATGGGTCGGCATGGCGGTCAACAGCGGGCAGATCGGGCGTGTGCTGAACTACGGCATGGATTTCACCGGCGGCACGTCCACCAACGTGACCTTCAACGAGGATATGAGCCTTGAGGATATTTCCGCAAAGGTAGTTCCGGTCGTGTCAAAGATCACGGGCGACGCGGATGTCCAGACCCAGAAGGTGGCAGGTACCAACGAGGTCATCATCAAGACGAAGACCCTGAATGTTGACCAGAGACAGCAGCTTGAGGACGCGATGGTCGAGAATTTCGGCGTCGAGGCGGAGAAGATCACGGCCGAGAGCATTTCCGGCGCGGTCAGCGCGGAGATGAAGCAGGACGCCGCATGGGCTGTGGTGATCGCGACGATCCTGATGCTGCTCTACATCTGGCTGCGCTTCAAGGATATCAAATTTGCGGCCAGCGCGATCCTGGCTCTGGTACATGATGTGCTGGTGGTTCTGACCTTTTACGCGCTTGCGAGATGGTCCGTGGGCTCCACCTTTATCGCGTGTATGCTCACGATCGTCGGATACTCCATCAACGCGACCATCGTAATTTTTGACCGCATCCGTGAGAACCTCGCCTTACATGGCAGCAATAAGCAGAGCCTTCTCGATGTGGTGAACTTGAGCATCACGCAGACCTTCACGAGGAGCATCAACACCTCCCTGACGACGTTCATCATGGTGTTCGTGCTGTTCATCATGGGTGTATCCTCCATCCGCGAGTTTGCGCTGCCGCTGATGGTCGGCATCGTCTGCGGGACGTATTCCTCCGTGTGCGTGACAGGCGCGCTGTGGTATGTGATGACGACCTTTAAGCAGAAAAGGGCGGCCGCGGCGAAGGCGGAAGCGAAGAAAAAATGAGATATCAACTGATCACAACGGACGGGCGGGCCAAGCGCGCCGAGGTTCAGACCGTGCACGGTACGATCCAGACTCCGGTGTTTATGAACGTAGGTACGGTGGGCGCCATCAAGGGAGCGGTGTCCACCGATGACCTGCGTGAGATTAAGACTCAGGTGGAGCTGTCCAACACCTACCATCTCCATGTGCGAACCGGCGATAAGCTGATCAGACAGTTCGGCGGCCTTCACAGATTTATGAACTGGGACAGGCCGATCCTCACGGATTCCGGCGGATTCCAGGTGTTTTCCCTGGCGTGTCTCCGGCGCATCAGGGAGGAGGGCGTGTACTTTAACTCCCATATCGACGGGCGAAAGATTTTTATGGGCCCCGAGGAGAGTATGCAGATTCAGTCGAACCTGGGTTCGACGATCGCCATGGCATTCGATGAATGTCCGCCGAGCCACGCGGAGCGCTCCTATATCGAGCGTTCCGTGGAGCGCACGACAAGGTGGCTTCTCCGGTGTAAGCGCGAGATGGACAGACTCAATGCCCTGCCCGACACTATCAATAAGGAACAGCTTTTGTTCGGCATAAACCAGGGCGGCGTGGTGGATAAGATCCGCATTGATCACGCAAAGACCATCGCGGACATGAATCTGGACGGCTACGCGATCGGCGGTCTCGCGGTCGGCGAGAGCCACGAGGAGATGTACCACATTCTCGATGTGACTGTCCCCCATCTGCCGCAGGATAAGCCCACCTATCTGATGGGCGTCGGCACTCCGGCAAATATCCTCGAGGCGGTGGAGCGGGGCGTGGACTTCTTCGACTGCGTTTACCCGTCCCGGAACGGGCGGCACAGCCATGTCTACACAAACCACGGGAAACTGAATCTTTTGAATCAGAAGTACGAGCTCGATGCCCGCCCCATCGAGGAGGGCTGCCGGTGTCCGGCGTGCCGCTCCTACAGCAGGGCGTATATCCGCCATCTGTTCAAGGCGAAAGAAATGCTCGGAATGCGATTATGTGTCTTGCATAATCTGTATTTTTATAATACAATGATGGAAGAGATCCGCGACGCGATCGAAGGCTACCGCTACGCAGAGTACAAGGCGGCGAAGCTTGCCGGTATGGCGGAGGGTGATAAGGACTGAGGACAGGTCCGACGAAAAATAAAAGACAGAAAGAGCGGGCGGCTGTGGCGAGGCGGCAGCCGGTGACGCGAGGAGGGCATTTATGTTAGTAGCAACAGGCGGTATTTCACCAACATTCTTGATCGGTTACATTCTCTTTTTCCTGGCGCTGATGTATTTTATGGCGATCCGTCCACAGCAGAAGGAAAAGAAAAAGCAGGAGGCGCTTCTTGCCAGCGTCGCCATCGGCGACAGCGTGCTGACTACCGCGGGCTTCTACGGCGTGATCATCGACATGACGGAGGATACGGTGATCGTTGAGTTCGGAAACAACAAGAACTGTCGGATTCCGATGCAGAAGTCTGCGATCGTTCAGGTTGAAAAGCCCGGGGAGTAAGAGACGAAAAAATCAGACGATAAAACTCCAGGATCCGAACTCATGTTTGAGTTCGGATTTTGCATGGGAGGAATTATGAATAATCCTAAAGCATACAAAAAATACTGCGCTGCACTCCTTGCGCTTGTGCTCTCTTTCACATCTGTTTTTGTGCCGCATGAGGCGGAGGCGGCAGAGCCCCCCTATCTGAGAGCGGCGACGTACGTCTCGGACGCCTGGGTATCCAACTTCTGGAATACGGAGAGCGACCACATGGACGCGGAGCTGGCCCAGATTGCGGCCGACGGCTTTAACAGTATCGTCTTGGTTATCCCGTGGCGCGAGTTTCAGCCGTCCACGATGCCGGTTTCCTACAATGATTACGCATTTAACAAGCTGGATAAGGTGATGCGGGCGGCTAAGGCGCAGGGGCTCGGCGTGACACTGCGCGTCGGGTATACCTGGGATTACTATGCGGACCGCGTGTCAACGCTGCGCTTTGCCGAGCTGTTGAAGGATGATTCCTGCCGCAGAGCGTGGATTGCCTACGCGGAGAAGCTGTATCAGGCGGCATCCGCGCATTCTAATTTTTATGGCGGCTTCATCACCTGGGAGGATTTCTGGAATTATGTGGAGGACGCCGGAAATTTCGGCACGGGGGCAAATAGCCGGAAGGAAGCTGCGGCGATCGGATTTCAGGATTATTTAAAGGAGCGCTACACGCTTAAGCAGCTTAATGAATATTATTGCCCCGCTGAGCCCTTTGATGATTACGGCGACATCTACATTCCGGGCAGGAATCACTACGCGTATAAGCTGTTCTATGAATTTTATGATGATTTCCTTATGCAGCTTCTAAAGGAAACGCAGGCGGTGTTCCCGAACCTTTCCATGGAGGTACGGCTGGACGACGACCCGGTCGAGGGGCCGGAGGGAAACGGGAGGACAAGCGTGCCCCATAATCAGACCTTCGGCTGCGGCGATTCGGGGCATACCGCCCTGATGTACAGCGTGTCCATGGGATATGGATTCCATGAGGTGATCTCCGCGTCACAGGCGATAAGAACCATGAATGAGAAGCTTGCGGGGGTGCGCGCGAACAACGGCGGGAAGCCGGTCTTTATCGACCAGCTTTTGTACATGGACGCGACGAAGGGTTTTGAGAGCAATGCGAGGCTTGCCGAGGACCAGCGAGCTCCCTTTCTGAGAGGAATTGCGGATACGCTGCGGACGCACACGAACGGCTACGCGGTCTGGAGCTATCGAAACTATACGAACAATCCCGTCTACAACAGCCAGTTCGCGCTGGGGAAGCGGGGCTGGGACGTAAAAGGCGGTGCGGTTGAGGAGCGGGGCGGGAGCCTCCAGATGAAACTGAGAGCGGGAGAAAGGCTGTCACAGAAAGTGGGGCACCGGATCAGCGGACGGAGCAGCAGTGACGCGCATGTGCGTTTTACTGCCGACAGTGACAGACCGGTAAATGTCACCGTGACCCTGGGCGGGAGCGCGCAGACGGTTCTTGTGGACGGCCCGCGGCAGTTTGACTTAAACATGGGCAGCGACGGTTTTTATTTCGTGTCTTTCGCGGCGGATGGCGAGGTGTATCTGGACAATATCCATGTATACAATTTTATTCAGGACGGGCAGCTCCGCGATATCGACGGGAGAGAGCTGAGCTGCATGGATGCCATGCGGACATTGAACGCATCCATGAGGTGAGATTTTTGCATTTTACTACTTGCATAATTAAAAAAAACAGATATAATGTATAGTTGACAGCAATATTTATAATTATGCAGAATATTCATTTTTAATGAATAAATGCAAAATGAGGAGGATGGAATTATGAAAAAGAAATTACTGGCACTTTCTATGGCAGTCTGCATGGCGGCGTCCATGACGGCGTGCGGAGGAAGCAAGACGGCGGAGACGACTGCGGCCGCGGCGGATAATGCGGCGGTAAAGACCGTTACCCCGGGTAAGCTCACCGTGGCGACAAGCCCGGACTTTGCCCCGTATGAGTTCTACGCGATCGGCGAGGACGGCACTCCGGCGCTGGCGGGCTTTGACGTTGCGCTGGCAGGCTACATTGCGGATAAGATGGGCCTCACGCTCGAGATGGTAACCGTTGATTTCGACGGCGTTTTAAGCGAGCTGCAGACAAAGTCTGTTGACCTCGGCATGGCAGGACTCTCCCCGGATCCGAAGCGCGAGGGGATCATGGATTTCTCCGACATTTACTATACCGGCGGACAGTCCCTGGTTACCGTGAAAGCAAACGCAGACAAGTACAATTCCTTTGAGGCGATCAACAAGGCAGGCGTATCCGTGGGCGCGCAGACCGGCTCCATCCAGATGGATCTGGCGAAGGAAAACAGCCCGGAGGCGGACATTGTCGCACTTCCGAAGGTGACCGACATCATTTCCGAGCTGCTGACCGGGAAGATGGATGCCGCTTACATCGAGACCCCTGTTGCGAAGAGCTATCAGAAGAACTACCCGGAGCTTGAGATTGTTCTGGATGTTCCGTACGAGGAGGAGGGATCCGCGATCGGCGTGTGCAAGGGTAATTCCGCTCTGCTCGCGGCCGTAAATGAGGCGATCGCCGCGGCGAAGGAGGACGGCAGCCTTGAGAAGTTCATCGCAGAGGCAAATGAGCTGGCTTCCGGCGAGAAGTATGAGGGTCTGCTGGACGCGGAAGGCAAGGTACAGCAGTAAGCGGAAACTGAAAGGAGCGCCCGATGACTCATTTTATTCAGTGGGATAATTTTTCAAAGATCGCACCGTATGCCCAGCTCTTTAAACAGGGCATGATCGTCACGATACTTTTGTCCGTGTTTACGGTTCTGATCGGCTTCTGCATTGCGCTTGTGCTTGCGGTGATGCGGATGTCCAATATTCGTCCGTTCCGGGCGCTTGAGATCGACAAAAACGGACATCTGCGGGAGCAGGGATTTCTGGCTCTCATCAGCCGGTTTAACCCGCTGTCGTTCCTGGCGACCGCCTATGTGGAGATTCTTCGCTCCACTCCGGTGCTCGTGCAGGTGTTCATCATCTACTATGGAGTGTTCAGCGTGATCGAGCTGCCGTCGTTTCAGATGTTCGGTTTTATCAAGTTCAACCGCTTCTTCCCGGGCGTGGTCGCCCTGGGAATGAACTCCGGCGCGTACCTGTGCGAGATCATCCGCGCGGGTATTCAGTCGATCGACGGGGGACAGACCGAGGCGGCGCGCTCCCTGGGGCTTTCCCAGGCGCAGAACCTGCGCTACATCATTTTCCCGCAGGCGCTGAAAAATATCCTGCCGGCAATCGCCAATGAGTTCGTAGTGATCATCAAGGAATCCGCGATCACCTACACGATCGGTGTCCAGGATATCATGTCGGCGGTAAACGCGGTCAAGGGCGCGACCTTCGTTATCGTGGAGCCTTTGCTGGTGGCAACGGCGATCTATTTCTGCCTGTGCTTCCCGACTTCCAAGATCATCGCATATTTTGAGAGGAGGATGAGCCGTGGAGACAAGAGATAGCCTGATCCGGGTAAAGGACTTAAAGAAGCATTACAAGATGGGCACGATCAAGGCGTTAGACGGCGTGACCGTGGACATAGACAAGGGCGATGTGATGGCGGTCATCGGGCCGTCCGGCTCCGGGAAATCCACGTTCTTAAGGAGCTTAAACCTCCTCGAGGAGCCGACCGGGGGCGCGATCATTTTCGGCGGCGTGGACATCACAAAGAAAAAGTATAAAAATGCGGATGGAAAGATGGTGAAGCTGGATATTGACAGCCTGCGCCAGAAGATGGGCATGGTGTTCCAGCATTTTAACCTGTTCCCGCATATGACGATCCTCGACAACATGATTCTCGCGCCCATGAAGGTGCGCGGCGTAAGCCGCGAGGAGGCCGAGGAGAAGGCTATGGAGCTTTTGGATCGCGTAGGCCTTAAAGACCGGGCGGACGCGTATCCGATTCAGCTTTCCGGCGGTCAGAAGCAGCGTGTGGCGATCGTGCGGGCGCTTGCCATGGAGCCGGAGGTCATGCTGTTTGACGAGCCGACCTCGGCGCTTGACCCGGAGATGGTCGGCGAGGTTCTTGACGTTATGAAGGGGCTGGCGCATGCCGGCATGACGATGGTGGTCGTGACCCACGAGATGGGCTTTGCCCGCGAGGTCGGTAACCGCGTGCTCTTTATGGCGGACGGGAAGCTGCTTGAGGAGGGAACGCCGGAGCAGATATTTGACAACCCGCAGAATCCGCGTTTGAAGGATTTTCTTGCGAAAGTGTTATAAATTGTTTATGTAACAGTTCAGCCATCCGGCGTTTCCGGCGGATTTTACGCCGCTACGCTCCGGTAAGACAGCCCGTGACACGCTACGTTTCCTACTCGGTCCGCGCGCCTGTTAGCCGCCAGTCGCGCAAACTCGCTTCGCTCGGACAGTGCGCTTTGTGGCGGCAGCTAGCGCAGACCTCGCTACGGAAGCCTCGCTATCGTCACGGGCCGTCTTCCGGGCGTAAGCGGCTGGGAGTAGCCAGCTACGAGGGAGCGGGGTATATACTTACCGTGAGGGAGACCGGTGAACACTTTTGCGAGCTAATCGGGTAAGAGATAACTGTTCAGTAGGTCTGCGCATTTACTGCGCTGACCGTAAGAAAACGTGGCGGTTGTAGGCAAAAATCCCATTGCCGAAGGCAATTTTCAT
>SFNH01000206.1 GCA_004554205.1 Clostridium sp. | reverse complement strand
GGCAAAAATCCCATTGCCGAAGGCAATTTTCATGGATTTTTGCCTGTAACTGTGAAGGCACTGAACAGTTACAGCAAAAGTTTTACATCCGTCGACCGAGCAAAAGCGAAGACTGTGGCCGGCGACCGAACAAAAGCGAAAACCTCGTCCGCGACCGAATAAAAGAAAAATGGCTGAACTGTTACAAGAAACCAGAGTGCGGCTCATAATGTGCTTGCACTCTGTTCTTTTTTGTGCTAATATCTTCCACATGAGTACAAATGTGCATGACACACGAACAAATAAAGCCGGAGGTTCGGTTATGGAAGAGGAAAAGACAAAGTATTTTGTGCTGAAGCAGAAGGCGGTGCCGGAGGCGCTTTTAAAGGTCGTGGAGGCGAAAAAGCTCCTCGAGTCGGAGCGTGCGCTCACGGTGCAGGACGCCACAGAGCAGGTGGGGATCAGCCGCAGCTCTTTCTACAAGTACAAGGACGATATTTTCCCGTTTTATGACAATACGAAGGGAAGAACGGTGACGTTTGTAGTGCAGATGGACGACGAGCAGGGGCTTTTGTCGGATCTGCTTCACATTGTGGCAGTATACAAGGCGAATATCCTGACGATCCATCAGAGTATTCCCGTGAACGGCGTGGCGACGCTGACGCTCTCGGTCGAGGTCAAGCCCAACACGGGGAATGTCTCGCGCATGGTGGAGGAGATCGAGGAGCAGCACGGGATTCACTATGTGAAGATCCTGGCGCGGGAATGATGCGGCCCTAAAAATATACAAAAAGCGAGGATATGGATATGGTACAGACAGCAATCATGGGATATGGCACGATCGGCTCCGGGGTGGCGCAGATCTTAAAGGAGAACGCGGCGCAGATCGCGGCGGCCTGCGGGCAGGAGGTGGCGCTAAAGTATGTGCTGGATCGGCGCGACTTTCCGGGAGACCCCGTGGAGGATAAAATCGTCCACGACTTTAAGATCATTGAGGAGGATCCGGAGGTGGCGGTGGTCGTTGAAACTATGGGCGGCTTAAACCCGGCGTATCCGTTTACGAAGGCCTGCCTGATGGCGGGAAAGCACGTCGTGACCTCCAACAAGGCGCTGGTGGCGGCGCATGGAACGGAGATTTTAGCCATCGCGAGGGAGAGGGGCGTCAATTTCCTCTTTGAGGGGAGCGTCGGCGGAGGCATACCAATCGTCCGCACGATGCAGCGGTGCCTTAGGGGTGAGCGGATCGAGGAGATCGCCGGCATTTTAAACGGCACGACCAACTATATCCTGACGAAGATGGACAAGGACGGCGCTTCCTTTGACGGGGCGCTTAAGGAGGCGCAGGATTTAGGATACGCGGAGCGAAACCCGGAGGCGGACGTGGAGGGATATGACACCTGCCGCAAGCTTGCGATCCTCACCGCTCTGGCGACCGGGCGGGAAGTAAATTACGAGGACATTTACACCGAGGGCATCACCCGGATCACGGACGTGGATTTTTCCTACGCGGACAGGCTCGGAATGTCCGTGAAGCTGTTCGGCGTAAGCCGCATGAGCGGGGTGCAGGTACACGCCTGGGTGGCGCCGGTGATGATCGGAAAGGAGCATCCGCTCTATGCGGTGAGCGATGTATTCAACGGCATCCTGGTGAAGGGAAATATGTTAGGCACGTCCATGTATTACGGGAGCGGCGCAGGCAGGCTTCCCACGGCGAGCGCCGTTGTGGCGGATATCATTGAGGCGGTGCGGCACCCTGACATGAATGTACCGATGGGGTGGAGCGATGAGCGCCTTCCCATCGCGGATATGGACACCTCCGTCCACCGCTATTTTGTGCGGATTGCGGGGAATGCGGATGAGTTGACGGAAAGCGTGGAGCAGGCGATGGGGCCGGTTCGGACGGTCGTTTTAGACGGAATGGATGAATTTGCGGTTCTGACCGGAGCGATGAGTGAGGCGGAGTTTAAGAAGCGGGCGATTGCCGCTGACGCGCTGTGGCAGGCGGACGGCAGCGAGGGAATCCGCCAGATGATCCGCGCGGAGGTATGAGTCCCGTGAAGCTCCTTGAGGTGGCAGTTCAAATGCCCTGTCTGTTCCATCTGCTGACCGGGCTTTACTGCCCCGGCTGCGGCGGTACGCGGGCGGTGAAATACCTGCTTCGCGGGCAGATCACAGAGAGCTTTGTCTATCACCCGCTGGTGCCCTTTGCGGCGGTCGCGGTGACGGCGGAGCTTGTCTCGTGGCTCGCGGCGCGGTACTTTAAAAAGCCGGGGCTCTACCTCGGCCATGAAAGGCTGCTCATCGGGATCGCTGTGGCAGTCACGGCAGTGAACTGGGTTGTGAAGAATGTGCTCCTGATCGGATTCGGAATTGATCTTCTGGCGGCTCCGCTCTAGAGCCGCCTGTCGATTTTTATTTCATAGGAAAGTACAGTTTACAAGGGACTACACAGGGTAGGTATCTGACGGGAGGGGTGCCGCCAGTCAGATTTTCCATGTGATGTTCAAGCTGTCGCTTGTG
>SFNH01000048.1 GCA_004554205.1 Clostridium sp. | reverse complement strand
AGTTTTGTTTCACAGTAATATTGTCACCGGGCCTGAGAGAGAAAACATTGCATCCAGAGACCGAATAAATGCGAAAACGTCGCTTGCGACCGAGGTGAGCCGTATGGCAGAACTGTTAGATGATATTTACATAGGTCTCTAAAATCAGTTGAAATTTTATACGGTATTATGCTATTATTATCCTATATATGCAGATAATAGAATAGAAGGCTAAAGAGGGGTACGAGGAGGAAGCTATGTCAATCGGCGATATCTCAAACGCGTTTGGATTCCTGGGCGGACTGGGAATGTTTTTGTATGGAATGAGCATTATGGCGGACGGCATGCAGAAGACGGCGGGAAGCAAGATGAGCAGTTTTCTTGGTATGCTGACGAACAACCGCCTTCTGGCGATCGCGCTCGGCGCGCTCATCACGGCGATCATCCAGTCGAGCGGCGCGACGACGGTCATGGTGGTCGGATTCGTGAGCGCGGGAGTCTTAAATCTGTCGCAGGCGGTCGGCGTTATCATGGGCGCGAACATCGGTACGACGATCACCGCATGGATCGTGTCGATGAGCCAGCTCGGAGACGCGTTTGAGGTGATGAAACCGGGCTTTTACGCGCCGGCGATCATCGGGGTCGGCGCGCTGCTTTTAGTATTCGCCAAGACACAGAAGAAAAAGACGGTCGGGGAGATCCTGATCGGCCTCGGTCTCCTTTTTATTGGCCTTGATTTCATGTCGGGCTCGATAAAGCCCTACACGGACGCCCCGATCTTCGCGAAGGCATTTGAGCTTCTTGGCGGGAACCCGCTTCTCGGAATGCTCACCGGTGCGTTCGTGACGGCGCTTTTGCAGAGCTCTTCCGCGTCGGTGGGTATTTTGCAGACCCTGGCGATGAACGGCATTGTGACGACCAACGCGGCAATCTACATTACTCTGGGCCAGAATATCGGCTCCTGCGTGACGGCGATGCTCTCGAGCATGGGCGGCTCGCGGACGGCAAAGCGCGCGGCGGTGATGCACCTGACGTTCAATATTATCGGCGCGATCCTCTTCGGCACGCTGGGCTTTTTCCTGTTTGCCTTAAAACCGGCATTTGCGGCATCCGACATCAGCGCGGTAGAGATTTCCATGTTCCACACGGTGTTTAACCTCTCCATGACGGTGATCATGTTCCCGTTCGCAGATCTTTTGGTGAAGATATCCGGCATTATCGTGAAGGATAAGCCCGAGGCTCTGCCGGAGATGGAGGATGAGGAGACGGCTGCG
The DNA here is from genome assembly GCA_004554205.1 of Clostridium sp. GTDB lineage: Bacteria > Bacillota > Clostridia > Lachnospirales > Lachnospiraceae > Brotaphodocola. The sequence continues at coordinate 13,206 of SFNH01000048.1, read as the reverse complement.
ACCTTCAAGCATCTGGACGAGCGTATCTTTGAATCGCCGGCGTTCGCGGTGGAGACGGCGGCGCTCGAGGTGGCGCATATGGGTCAGATCACCTTTAAGAATGTGGAGCGCGCCCTGGACGCGGTCTTAAATAAAAACCTTGATGAAGTGGAGGCCGTGTATAAAACGGAGAAAACAATCAATAATATGGAGAAGCTGCTGACCGAGTACCTGATCAAGGTGGACGGGCTCTCGCTCACGGAAAGGCAGAAAAAGATGGTAAACAACCTGTTTTACAGTGTCAGCGATATTGAGCGCATCGGCGACCACGCGGAGAACATTGCGGAGCAGGCGACGTATATGGTGGAGCACGGTCTCGACTTTTCCGATACCGGAATGGAGGATTTAAAATCCATCAGCGCCAGCGTATTAAAGTCTGTGCGCTACGCGATCGACGCCAGACAGAGCGGCAACATGGATTCCGTGCGCAAGGTGAGCCAGTATGAGGATGATGTGGACAGCCAGGAGGAGGAGCTCCGGGAGAAGCATATCGAGCGCCTCTCCGAGGGAGTGTGCAAGCCGTCGGCGGGCGTGATATTCCTCGACATCCTGAGCAATTTGGAGCGCGTGTCCGACCATGCCTACAACCTGGCGGGGTATGTAAAGGACGAGATGTAAAACCGTGAAAAAACCTCTTGCTATTTTATGCGTAATTAGGTAAAATAGTGTATAGGTTGATTATATTTTAACAATCATCAATTAAAAGTTTAGGAGGAATGAATCATGGCAGTAAAAGTAGCAATCAATGGTTTTGGCCGTATCGGCCGTCTGGCTTTCAGACAGATGTTTGGCGCAGAGGGTTATGAGGTGGTTGCGATCAACGATCTGACCGATCCGAAGATGTTAGCCCACTTATTAAAATACGACACCGCCCAGGGCGGCTACGCCGGACGTATCGGCGAGAACTTACACACTGTCGAGGCCGGAGAGGACTCCATCACCGTGGACGGCAAGACCATCAAGATCTACGCCGAGAAGGATGCTGCCAATCTTCCGTGGGGCAAGATCGGTGTTGACGTTGTTTTGGAGTGCACCGGTTTCTATACCTCCAAGGCGAAATCCCAGGCCCACATTGACGCGGGCGCAAAGAAGGTCGTTATTTCCGCGCCGGCCGGAAATGATCTGCCGACCATCGTTTACAGCGTAAACGAGAAGACCCTGACGGCTGCTGATACCATCATTTCCGCGGCTTCCTGCACAACCAACTGCCTGGCTCCGATGGCAAAGGCGCTCAATGACTACGCTCCGATCCAGTCCGGTATCATGAGCACGATCCACGCTTACACCGGCGACCAGATGATTCTCGACGGCCCGCACAGAAAGGGCGATTTAAGAAGAGCGAGAGCGGGCGCTGCCAACATCGTTCCGAACTCCACCGGCGCTGCCAAGGCGATCGGCCTGGTTATCCCGGAGTTAAACGGCAAGCTGATCGGTTCCGCACAGCGTGTTCCGGTTCCGACCGGTTCCACCACGATCCTGACTGCGGTTGTTAAGGGCAAGGACATCACCAAGGAGGGCATCAACGCGGCCATGAAGGCGGCAGCTTCCGAGTCCTACGGCTACAACGAGGATCCGATCGTTTCCTCCGACGTGATCGGGATGAAGTACGGTTCCCTGTTTGATGCAACCCAGACCATGGTAGCGCAGATTGCGGACGACCTGTACGAGGTTCAGGTTGTTTCATGGTATGACAACGAGAACTCCTACACCAGCCAGATGGTTCGCACCATCAAGTACTTCGCGGAGCTGTAATCTTAAATCCGCGGGAAATGACTCACCAGGGGTCCGGTCTTAATAGGACCGGGCCTCTTTCTTTAGTATAAGAAGGGGGAATAAAAATATGTTAAACAAGAAAACAGTTGACGATCTGAAGGATTTAAAGGGCAAAAGAGTGCTGGTGCGCTGCGATTTCAACGTGCCGTTAAAGAACGGCGCGATCACCGACGAGACCCGTATCGTGGCCGCGCTGCCGACCATAAATAAGCTTGTCGGCGAGGGCGCCAAGGTGATCCTCTGCTCGCATTTAGGCAAGGTAAAGAACGGCCCGAACGAGGGAGAGTCCTTAGCTCCGGTTGCCGTGCGACTGTCGGAGAAGCTCGGCAAAAAGGTCGTATTTGTAGCGGATTACAATGTGACCGGCGAGGAGGCGACTGCTGCAGTGGCGGCGATGAAGGACGGCGATGTTGTTCTGCTTCAGAACACCCGCTTCCGCGGCGCGGAGGAGACGAAGAACGGCGAGCAGTTCAGCAGAGAGCTGGCGGAGCTGGCTGACGACTATGTATGCGACGCGTTCGGTTCCTCCCACAGGGCGCATGCTTCCGTTGAGGGCGTGACGAAGTTCATCACCGCGAAGGGCGGCACCAATGCTGTCGGCTACCTGATGCAGAAGGAGATTGATTTCCTGGGCAACGCCGTTGAGAACCCGGTAAGACCGTTTGTGGCGATCCTGGGCGGCGCGAAGGTTGCGGACAAGTTAAACGTGATCTCAAACCTGCTTGAAAAGTGCGATACGCTGATCATCGGCGGCGGTATGGCATATACTTTCTTAAAGGCGCAGGGCAAGGGCGTGGGCCAGTCTCTGGTTGACGATACCAAGATCGACTACTGCAAAGAGATGATGGAGAAGGCTGAGAAGCTGGGCAAAAAGCTGCTTCTTCCGGTTGATACCACCATCGCCGCAGCATTCCCGGATCCGATCGACGGGCCGATTGATGTTGAGGTAGTTGCTTCTGACGCGATTCCGGCTGACAAGATGGGCCTGGATATCGGACCGAAGACGGCAGAGCTTTATGCAGAGGCTGTTAAGACCGCAAAGACCGTTGTCTGGAACGGGCCGATGGGCGTGTTTGAGAACCCGACGTTAGCAAAGGGCACGATCGCCGTGGCGAAGGCGCTGGCGGATACGGAGGCGACCACGATCATCGGCGGCGGTGATTCCGCGGCAGCGGTGAACCAGCTCGGCTTCGGCGACAAGATGAGCCACATTTCCACCGGCGGCGGCGCCTCCCTTGAGTTCCTGGAGGGCAAGGTGCTCCCGGGCGTAGCGGCGGCGGACAATCGGTAAGGAGGATATTGATATGTCGAGAAAGAAGATCATTGCAGGCAACTGGAAGATGAATATGACGCCTTCGGAGGCGGTTTCCCTGATCGAGATGTTAAAGCCGCTTGTGAAGAATGACGAGGTTGACGTGGTATTCTGCGTACCGGCGATCGACATTATCCCGGCTATGGAGGCCGCGAAGGGCACGAACATCAACATCGGCGCGGAGAATATGTATTTTGAGGAGAAGGGCGCTTACACCGGGGAGATTTCGCCGAATATGCTGACCGATGCGGGCGTGAAGTATGTGATCATCGGACATTCCGAGAGGCGTGAGTACTTCGCGGAGACGGACGAGACGGTGAATAAGAAGGTGCTCAAAGCGTTTGAGCACGGTCTGACTCCGATCATCTGCTGCGGCGAGTCCCTGACCCAGAGAGAGCAGGGGATCACGATCGACTGGATCCGCCAGCAGATCAAGATCGCATTCTTAAATGTGACGGCGGATCAGGCGAAAAATGCGGTTATCGCATATGAGCCGATCTGGGCGATCGGAACCGGAAAGGTGGCTACGACCGAGCAGGCGCAGGAGGTCTGCGCTGCGATCCGCGCATGCATCGGCGAGATCTATGACGAGGCGACAGCGGCGTCAATCCGCATCCAGTACGGCGGCTCCGTATCCGCGGCGAGCGCCCCGGAGCTTTTCGCACAGCCGGACATCGACGGCGGGCTGGTAGGCGGCGCGTCCTTAAAGCCGGACTTCGGCGCGATCGTGAATTATAATAAATAAGAAACAGGCTGATTATTAGCACTCGTTTCAAACGAGTGCTAATTTTTTGTTGACATTTGCCTCTGAGGGTATTAAAATAAGTTTTAAAGATTTTCATTTTCAGAGAAAAGGAGCGATGAGGCATGAGCAACAAGAAAGGCAATTTATCGATCAACAGTGAAAACATATTCCCGATCATCAAGAAGTGGCTGTATTCCGACCACGATATTTTCTATCGTGAGCTGGTATCAAACGGCTGTGACGCCATCACGAAGCTTAAGAAGCTGGAGCTGATGGGGGAGTACACAAGGCCGGACGATATGGAGTACAAGATCCAGGTCACGGTAAATCCCGATGACAAGACCATCGCCGTGACGGATAACGGTCTCGGCATGACGGCGGAGGAGGTCGAGGAGTACATTAACCAGATCGCGTTTTCCGGCGCGCAGGACTTCCTTGAGAAGTACAAGGATAAGGCAAACGAGGATCAGATCATCGGCCATTTCGGACTCGGCTTTTACTCCGCGTTCATGGTGGCGGACAAGGTGACGATCGACACGCTCTCCTACAGGGAGGGTAGCGTCCCGGTGCACTGGGAGTCGGACGGCGGCCTGACCTTCGAGATGAAGGACGGCGACAGGGCGGAGCAGGGCACGACCATCACGCTGTACTTAAATGAGGACAGCTATGAGTTTGCAAACGAGTACCGGGCGAGGGAAGTGCTTGAAAAATACTGTTCTTTCATGCCGGTGCCGATCTTTCTGGACAATGAAAAGGCGGAGCCGGAGTATGAGACGATTGACAAGGATGAGCTGACTGAAAAGGATACCATCGTGGAAACGGTGGTTGAGCCCGCAAAGACCGAGGAGAAGGAGAATGAAAACGGCGAGAAGGAGACGGTCGAGGTCGAGCCGGCTAAGGAGCGCTACAAGATCGTGAAGCGTCCGGTTCCATTAAACGACACAAACCCGCTGTGGAATAAGCACCCGAACGAGTGCACCGAGGAGGAGTACCGGGATTTCTACCGCAGCGTGTTCCGCGATTATAAGGAGCCGCTCTTCTGGATTCACTTAAATATGGACTATCCGTTTAATTTAAAGGGCATTTTATACTTCCCGAAGATCAACACGGAGTACGATTCCATTGAGGGCACGATCAAGCTGTACAACAATCAGGTATTTATCGCGGATAATATTAAGGAGGTCATCCCGGAGTTCCTCATGCTCTTAAAGGGCGTGATCGACTGCCCGGATCTGCCGCTTAATGTATCGAGGAGCGCGCTGCAGAATGACGGCTTCGTGAAGAAGATTTCCGACTACATCACAAAGAAGGTGGCGGACAAGCTGACCGGCATGTGCAAGACCGACCGGGAGAACTATGAGAAATACTGGGACGACATCGCGCCGTTTATCAAGTTCGGCTGCTTAAAGGATGAGAAGTTCGCGGAGAAGATGAACGACTACATTCTCTTTAAGAATCTGGACGGCAAGTACCTTACTCTTAAGGACTGCCTTGAGGAGAATAAGGAGAAGCACGAGAACACGGTCTTCTATGTGACGGATGAGAAGGAGCAGAGCCAGTACATCAATATGTTTAAAAACGAGGGGCTTGACGCGGTGATCCTTCCCCACAATATCGACAGCCCGTTTATCGGACATCTGGAGCAGAAGAACGAGGGGCTTAAATTCCTGCGGATCGACGCGGATTTAAACAGCACGTTTAAGGAGGAGGTTAAGGAGGACGACGAGGAGTTTAAGAAGACGGCCGAAAGTCTGACGGAAATCTTTAAAAAGGCGTTAAGCAACGACAAGCTTGCGATCAAGGTCGAGAAGTTAAAGGATGAGAATATTTCCTCGATGCTTACGGTGTCGGAGGAGAGCCGCCGGATGGTTGACATGATGAAGATGTACAATATGTACGGCATGGATCCGTCCATGTTCGGCGGCACGGGCGAGACGCTGGTGCTCAATGCCAACAATAAGCTGGTTCAGTATGTGATGGAGAACGGCGAGGGCGAGAATACCGCGAAGATCTGTGAGCAGCTCTACGATCTGGCGCTCCTCTCCCACGGCAGTTTAAGCCCGGACCGCATGACTGCGTTTATCGCGCGGAGCAATGAGATCATGATGACGTTGGCGCAGTAAGGGTAACAGTTCAGCGCCGCGGCTGGGGAGGGCTCGGTCCGCGCGCTGGGGTATCCTCTTTTGTTCGGTCGCCGGATGTAATGCTTTTGCTGTAACTGTTCAGTGCCTTCACAGTTGGCGCCCGAGATGAGTAATTTACATGTTGCAATTCCGGAAATATATGCTATAATATGTAGTAATGAAAACTATGTTTTGTAGAGAAACTATTTCGGAGGAACGACATGAGTTATAAGATTATCGGCGACAGTTGCCTGGATTTAACGGAAGAATTAAAAAAGGACGCGCATTTTCAGGCGATTCCGCTGAGGCTTCAGGTGGACGACATACAGGTGACAGACGATGAGACTTTCGACCAGAAAGCGTTTCTTGAGCTGGTGAAGGCAAGCCCAAACTGCCCGAAGACGGCGTGTCCGTCGCCGGAAGCATTCAAGGCGGCCTGCGAATGTGAGGCGGAGGATGTGTATATCATCACGCTGTCGAGCCATTTGAGCGGCACCTACAACAGCGCGGCGCTGGGCAAAAGCCTGTATGAGGAGGAGCACGGTGCAGGCAGCAAAAATATCCTGGTGATCGATTCTGAGTCGGCCGCCTCCGGGGAGTTGAGTCTTGCGCTGGCGATCCGGGATATGTACGATGCCGGGTTGGGATTTGCCGAGATTTCCGAGAAAATCCTCAGGGTGCGGGATGAGCAGAATACGTATTTTGTGATCGATTCGCTGGAACCGCTCCGCAAGAACGGGCGGTTGACCGGGCTGCAGGCGTTCTTTGCGACCGCGCTCAATATCAAGCCGGTGATGGGCGCGGATCACGGCGTGATCATCAAGCTCGACCAGGCGCGCGGCATCAATAAGGGGTTGGCGCGCATGTGCGAGATCGCCGCAAAGGAGGCGGGGAATCCGGCCGCAAAGAGGGCGGTCATTTCCCATTGCAACTGCCCGGAGCGGGCAGAGCAGGTGAAGCGGGAGCTTGAGAAGCGCGCGGCTTTTGGAGAGATCGTGATCACGGAGGCGGCGGGCGTCACCACGGTATATGCCGGGGACGGAGGGATCGTTCTCGCCGTGTGCGGATGAAATATAACAGTTCAGCCATGCATCTTCTTGTTTTCAAAAGCATGACAACAAGAAGCTTTGATGTCCATCATATATCAATTTATACAAAAAAGCGTTTATGCAAGCAAGCTTGCCTAAGCGCTTTTTGCACAAATTGCCGCATGGCTGAACTGTTATTCCATATTTGGCACCGGTGTCGGGCGGTCGGGATCGAATATATCCTCTGCGCGGAAGAGGTCGTCCAACTTGCGGGAGCGGCCCTCCGCCTCGGCGGTCATGTCCTTCCACATCCGGTAGCCGTCCAGGTTGCGGCGGCCCTGGCGCAGGTATTTATCGCCGAGCTGAAGCCAGTATTTGTTGGAATCGACGTTGCAGAAGTAGCGGAAGCCCGCATTGTACAGGTAGTTGTAGCGCTCATTTTCCGAGGTGTACGGATGCCAGTCCCCGATATCCGCGCCGAACGGGTAGAGGATGATGTCCGTGGGGCCGATCAGGGAATCCACCTGCGCCTCCCACTTGTCTGTATCGGCCTTGAAGCGTTCCCATGACACGGTGGCGAGATTTAAGTGCCCCCAACTGTGGGAGGCGAGCTCCCAGCCATTGTCCTTTAAGCACTGTGCCACTTCGGCAGCGGCCTGACGATCCTGTTCGTAGGTGGGGGAGTCCTTGTACGAGTCGGCGGTGCGGTAGCCAAGGATGCCCTCGTATCCGGTGAATGCGAGAACAGCCCGCGCGCCCTTGTAGGAAAAGTCCGGGTGCTCCCGGATAAAGTCCTCAAGGAGCGGAACCAGGTCATAGGAGCCGACGGAAACGGAGCCGTCGTCCATCACCATCTCGCAGGTGGGCTTGCCGTCCTCGCCGATGATCATGCGGGTGGCGAAGCCGTCTCCGGTCATGTAGGGATAGTAGCACAGGTCGTCCTGGGACATGACAAACGGCGTCTTGCCCTCAGGGAGCATGATCTCTCCCGCCTTCATAACGGTATTGCCGTTCTCATCGGTGGTCTCGTACGCAAGGTCGTGGAGACGCACCAGCACATAGCCCTTGTCATACATCGTCTTGAGGATCTTATTAAATTCGCTTATGGTAGTCATCACCTGGTTGTAGCCCTTGGTATCTTCGTCGCCGTCAAATGCCTTTGCGTTGTCCGCCACCAGCGAGTGGAAAAATACATGGGTGACCTCGCTTATGGGAAAGCGCACCAGGGCCTTCTTTGTTGCTTCGTAGTCTGCGACTGCCTCCTGCATCGCGGCGTCATTTATATACTGGCCGTCACCTTTCAGAAGGGCAATGGCGGCGTCGTAATCGTAGCCCGCCGCAAGCCGCTCTGCCTCCTTAAGCAGCGCTTCCGATGCGGAGGTGACGGAGATGGGCTCGCTCTCCGCGGCAGGCGATTCGGGAAGCGCCCCGGATGAGGCGGAAACAGCCTGTTCTTCCGGCTCACTCTGGGCGATCACCACAGCCGGATCGGAATCGTTCCCGGCGCCCTTCATCATCTTTTTGCTGAAAAAAACGGCAGCGGCGCCCACGACGCCGATCAGCGCAATGCAGAGCGCCACACCGGCCACACGCCGAGCCGCGCTTCGCCTGCGCCTTCTGCGGTATTCTCTGTCGTATCCGAATTTATACATGATCGAAAACCTCATTTCTCTCTCATAGGGGTAAAAATACCTTTTGACCTCATCATCATTATCATAACATAGAACTTACGAAATAGCCATACACTAATATATAAATATTGAGTCGAGGGACCCTATGAAATCTGTACTATTTGCATTATGTCTGACGGTCATGGCGCCGCTTGTGATGCCGTCACAGGCGAAGGTGGTGGAGGCGCCCCCGGCGGTTCGTCAGGCGGAGGCGTCAGTCGAGACGGCTGTGGAGGCGGCCGTGCCGGGGCCGGAGATCTCGGCGCCCAGCGCCCTGCTCATGGAGGCGTCCACGGGGCAGGTGATCTATGAGAAAAATGCGGACGAGAAGCGGAGCCCGGCAAGCATTACCAAGATCATGACCCTGATCCTGATCTTCGACGCCATTGATTCCGGGAAGATCAAGCTGACCGACGAGGTCGTGACGAGCGCCTACGCAAAATCCATGGGCGGGTCGCAGGTCTTTTTGGAGGAGGGGGAGATTCAGACGGTGGAGACTTTGATCAAGTGCATCGTCATCGCATCCGGAAACGATGCGTCCGTGGCGATGGCGGAGTTCGTAGCCGGGACGGAGGATGAATTTGTCAGGAAGATGAATGAGCGGGCCGCGGGGCTTGGCATGACGGGCACGCATTTTGTGGACTGCTGCGGGCTCACCGATTCGCCGGAGCATTTAACGACCGCGCGGGATATCGCGATCATGTCAAGGGAGCTTATCACAAAGTATCCGCAGGTTCAGAATTATTCTACCATCTGGATGGAGAATATCACGCATGTGACAAAACAGGGGACAAAGGAGTTCGGGCTTTCCAACACCAACAAGCTGTTAAAGATGGCGACGAATTTCCGGGTGACGGGCTTAAAGACCGGATCGACCTCCACGGCGAAGTACTGCCTGTCCGCCACGGCGGAGAAGGATGGGGTACATCTGATCGCGGCCATCATGGCGGCGCCGGATTTCAAGGCGCGCTTTGCCGACGCGCAGACGCTCTTAAACTATGGGTACGCAAACTGTAAGCTGTACGAGGACACGGAAATGCCGCAGCTTGCGATGATGCCGGTGAGCGATGGCGTCCGGGAAGAGGTGCCGCTTAAATACGCGGGCGGTTTTTCTTATCTGAGCTTAAGCGGGGAGGATTTCGGGGCCATTGAGAAGAAGCTTTTGCTGCCGGAGAGCATCGACGCCCCGGTCGAGCCGGGAATGAAGGCGGGCGTGATCCGCTATGAGTTAAACGGAAAAGCTCTGGGCGAGGTGGATGTTCTGACGGACGGGAGTGTTCGCAAGGCGGGGTATCCTGATTATCTCAAAAAGGCGGGCCGCGCGTGGATGATGGGAAAAATGTGCGAAAGCGGGACGTAAACCATGGAAAAAGCGCTCATTACTGGAGCGCTTTTTTCGAGAATTCCGTCGTCACGAGTTCTTCGTAGGGCACGCGGGCGGGGAGCTCCCCGGCCTCCTCAAGGATATTCTGGAGCAGCTCAAAGCTCTCCTTCTCAAAAACCGTGTCTTTCTTCCAGGTGTCCTGGAATTTATAACGTTCCACGATGGCCGTGATCTTTTCTAACGGCGTCTCCTTAAACTGCGGCTGAATGACTTTGGCGATCTCCTCGGAGGAATGGCTGTTTACATAATCCATGCCGCGCTGGATGGCATTGGTAAACTTCTGGATCACGTCCGGATGCGCCTCGATATAGCTTTTTTTCGCGCAGTAGGCGGTGTAGGGAACATACCCGGAATCCGTGCCGAGGGAGGCTACCACATAGCCGCTTCCCTCCATCTCAAGACCTGTCGCGAACGGCTCAAATTCTACAGTGTAGTCGGAGTCGTCGCTTGTGAACGCGGCGGCGGTCAGGCCGAAGCTGATGCTCTGGTCGATGGTGAGGTCCGTCTTCGGGTCGATGCCGTTCTTTTTCAGGATATATTCAAAGACCATCTGGGGCATACCGCCGGCACGGCCGCCGAGAACCTTCTTCCCTATCAGTTTCTGCCAGTGAAAGTCGGTGTCAGGCTCTCTTGCGACTAAGAAGTTCCCCGCCCGCTGGGTGAGCTGGGCGAAGTTTACGGCGTAATCCCCGGCGCCCTGGGCGTAGGTGTAGATGCTCGCCTCCGACCCCATGAATCCGATATCCGCGTCGCCGGATACAAGCGCTGTCATGACCTTGTCGGCGCCGGCTCCGTTTACCAGCTTAAGGTCAATCCCCTCATCCTCAAAGTAGCCGAGCTCGATGGCGGCGTACTGAGGCGCGTAGAAGATGGAGTGGGCGACCTCGTTTAGGGTTACCTGCGTCAGCCCTGACTTGCCCGCGCCCCCACATCCGGTCAGTGCAAGCACGGCGGCGCTTATCAGACAGATCGCTTTCATTCTTTTTTTCATAGAAATCCTCCTGACGGAAATCTTAATACTCACAGTGTATTTCAAAGGAATGCTTGCATGGCGAAACACACAGACATTGGACGGGCAAGCCGGTATGAGCAAAAAAGCCACAGGAGTGAAACGACTGGGGCGATTTGCGAATACCGGCAGCGATTGCGGGAGTGCGAAGCACGGAGCAATCGACTTTCATGCATGGTGGTGTCTGCGTCAGCAGACATAGCTGTTTAGAGTAACAGTTCAGCCTTGCTGAGACTTTCGCGGATTTTACGCCGCAGCTCCCGGACAGACAGCCCGTGTGACACGCTGCGTTTCCTACTCGGTCCGCGCGCTTATTAGCCGCCAGTCGCGCGAAACTCGCTTCGCTCAGACAACGCGCTTGGTGGCGGCGCTAGCGCAGACCTCGCTACGGAAGCCTCGCTATCGTCACTGGGCCTGTCTTCCGGCGCCTTGCGGCTGGGAGTGCCGGGCGCAAGGGAGCGGGGTATATACTCACCGTCGACCGAACAAAAGAGAAAGATTTTGTCGCGCAGGTATGGACTTTACAAGTTTACTATGTTAAACTAGTAAAAAGAAGGCTTACGGCCGGTATGTATTTGGAAGAGGGGAATTTTTTATGAACAAAAAGATCAAGACAGAGGCGGTGGATCATCTGTTCCAGGCGGTTCTGGCTCTGAAAAGCCAGGAGGAGTGCTACGCTTTTTTTGAGGATGTATGCACGGTCAATGAGCTTTTGTCCCTGTCACAGCGCTATGAGGTGGCGAAGATGCTGCGCGAGAAGAAGACGTATCTGGAAATCGCGGACAAGACCGGCGCGTCCACAGCAACTATCAGCCGCGTAAACCGCTCCTTAAATTATGGAAATGACGGATATGACATGGTATTCACGAGGCTGAACATAAAGGGAGACGCGGACGAATAGGGGCAGTTTTATGGAACGAAAAAAGCGCTCACATCAGGCGGTGTCAGCGCTTTTTCTTTTTGTCTCTCTCCGGCGGGTTCTCATCCCGGAGCTGGTCGATCATCATCTCGACCATCTGCTTTTTTAAATAAATATCAAATGACAGCTCGCTGATAAATGTGAACAACTGCAGGTATTCCTTGTCATCCGCGGAGGTATCCGGGAAGGTTTCCCGCGACGCCTCAAACTTTGCCTTCACGTCCTCCTTTAAGCGTTCCATCTGCCGCTTTTCCAACGAAAATACTTCCTCGTAGACGGCGGCAAGCGGCAGCTCGGCGGAGGCGTCAAAGTGCTTTTCAGTGATCGGGCCCAGGAGCTGCTCGATGTCGCTGAAGGAGAGCAGGTTCTTATAGTAGTAGATAAACAGCAACAGGATAATGTGCTCCTTGCCGTACTTCTTACGGACAGGCGGGGGGAGGAGGTTATTTTTGGCGTAGTTGTTGATCATGGTCTTCGTAAGCGCCTTATATATACAGGTCGATATCCGGGATTTTCTCGAGCTTGATGTAGGACAGGCTGTCGAGTCGGTTTAAAATATCGTTTAATCGCTCATCGTTGGTCTTCATTTTGTCACCTCTCACCCTATTATATAGTATTGGAAACCAGATGGCAAGGGGGAGAAGTGAAAAAAGCGGGGGTTTCTCTTTTGTTCGGGCACCTCGCAAAAGTGTTCACCGTCTTCCCTCACGGTAAGGTTTACACCGCTCCCTCAGGGCTGGATAGCCCCAGCCGCATAGCCCGGAACTGTTACGCAGCGGACGACAACGGTTGATTCTGAGCGGAGTCCATGTTAATATAGGATGTATAGCTAAACTGTTACAGATTATCAGTGACAACGACGAGGGAGACAGGCGTGAAGGGATCATGGAAAAGGGCGGCGCTTACGGCTGCTGTGTTGGCGATGGGCATGGGGCTTATCGGTTGCCGGGGACAGGCGTATGAGCGAATCGAAGCGGAAACAGACACGCAGACGCAGGACGTGGTCATAATCGCGGAGAGTGACGCGGGGACGGAGGAGATCGTGATCGAGACGGAGGAGACTGCACCGGAGGAAAAGGAAGCGCAGCCGGTTCGGCTTCTGTTTGGCGGCGATGTGCTTTTGTCGGATCATGTGCTGAACGCGTACAGTCAGGCAGGCGGAATCCACGGGGTGCTGGATGAGGACTTCAGGAATGTGATAGAC
>SFNH01000205.1 GCA_004554205.1 Clostridium sp. | reverse complement strand
ACGAAAGCGCTTGCAATGCGCCCACCCGTGTGTTATATTGTGTAACAAGGAGGTGATCCCCATGGAGTCAGTTACCACCTTCTCCCAAAGGTTTCATGAGCTTATTGACGGTGAGTCCTATCAGAATGTCGCCTCTCGGTTAGGCATTTCCAAGTCCACCGTTGGCTCATACATAACAGGGGAGCGGGAGCCCAAAGCGCCGGTCTTATCCAGTATTGCTCGTGCCTACGGTGTTTCTCCGGCTTGGCTGGCCGGGTATGACGCGCCAAAATACGCGGAGGACACGAATGACGACCTGCGCGAATATTTAGATGTATTGCGCACGCGCCCGGAGTGCAGGATGCTGTTCTCTTTGGCCAAGGACGCAACAAAAGAAGATGTCGAAAGAGCGGTGGCCATCATCGAGGCATTGAAAGGAAAGGGGTAAACATGCCACAAGTTTTCGTCCGTACCATACCGCTGCCGTATACGGTGCATGGGCTGGTTACGCCCAACGACGACGGCACGTACAACATCTATCTCAATGAGAACTTGCCGGAGGAGGCGCGCCGGCGCTATCTGTCCCACGAGTTGGCGCACATCTCCGGTGACCATCTGTACGATGACCGCCCGGTGGAGGAGCTGGAGAGGGAGGCAGATAAGGCAGGGGTGATCCCGCTGTTCCGCATCTCCGCGTAGCCCTCGCGCCCGCGTTCCTTATTAAATAACGCACGCGAACGCACGCGAACGCACGCGTGCGAAAATTAAAGGGAGGACATAAAAATGGCAGAGAAGAAAGACGGACAGGGCAGCACGTACTCGGTGATCCAAGACCTCGGGGACTTATCTAAGCCCACCAAGAAGGGCGAGCAGAAGCGTGTCGGCATCTGTGACTACAAGGGCGAACTTCGCTTGGACATTCGCCGGTGGAGTTCCGGCGGCACCATGCTCAAGGGCATCTCTCTCGATGAGGACGAGGTGCGCAGACTGCGGTACATTCTCGACAACATTGACTTCGGCAATTTGTAAAAAAAAATCCGCCTCGGTGCTACCAACACCGAGACGGAGAGCAGAATCGCAAATCGAACCACACCACATGATAGGATTGGCAGTACTCTGCCCTTCTATTATAACAAAACCTGTTAGAATAGCAAGGAGAAATTATGGCTACGAAGAAAAAAGTATATGCGACACACGTTACCACGCCCGCGGGCAAGCGCATCTATGTGAAAGGAAAAGACAAGGCCGATCTGGAGCGCAAGGTTTTAGAGGTCAAGCTCGCCATGAACGCCGGGGTTGACATCACCTGTGACCAGACGTTCCGCGAATACAGCGAGATGTGGCTCCGGGTTTATAAAAAGCCCCCGAAGGTTCGGGAGAGCAGCTACCTCATTTACCAGAGCTGCCTCAACACGCACCTGATTCCGTTCTTCGGCAGCATGAAGCTGCGTGACATCAAGCCGCTGCACGTGCAGATGTTCCTCAGCTCGCTGTCCGGTTTCAGCAGGAGCACGCAGTCGCGGTGCGTCCAGATGCTTCGCGCCATCCTGCTCAGCGCCGAGGACAACGGCCTGATCGTCCGCTCCCCCGTGCGCAGCAATGACCGCCCCTCGGGGGAAAATCCGAAGGAGGAGGTACCCCTCACGAACGAGCAGGCGCGTGAGCTTCTCGCGGCAGTGTCCGGCACGCGGGCGTACACCTTCTGTCTCCTCGCCCTGTCCACCGGTATGCGTCGCGGCGAGATACTCGGCCTCATGTGGGAGGACATAGACCTCGATGCCGGAATAATCACCGTAACCCACAACAAGGTGTTCCTTGCCAAGGGCAACGACGCCCCTGTGACCACCCACCTGAAAACCGACTCCGCCCGGCGCGTGATACCACTCTCCGGTCTTCTGCTCGATCACTTGCGTGAGCTGCACGCCTCCTCGACCTCCCCTTACGTCATCAGCATGAAGGACGGCGCGTCTCTGACCCGTGCCTCCTACCACGCCCTGTGGCAGGTAGTGGACAACCGGTCACTCGGATCTCGCAGCGGTGTGCTCTCGTTCCGGTGCCATCCGCACCAGCTCCGGCACACCTTCATCACGCAGCTGTTTGAGTCCGGCTTGGACTTGAAGCAGGTACAGTATCTCGCCGGGCACGCGACACCGGATATGACCCTGCGTGTCTACACGCACTTCCGCAAGCAGTCCCGTGCGCAGGAAACGGCGCAGCAGACCCGTGCGGCAGTTGCGTACCTGAACGGATGAGACACCGCTTTGTCCTCCGCCCGCAGACTACCGCAGCCCACAGCAGCCTATGTAGACATAAAGATGTCCCGAAAGATGGGCGCAGGTTGCCGTTTGGTTGCCCGGTATCAAAACAAAAACCCCGTAGCCCTTGGCGCACAAGGGCTACGGGAAACTGGATTCTTTATTCGCAAAATAAAATACTGTTTTTTATTTTGCGATTTTGCCTCAGCTTGTCAAAAAAGTCCGAACGGACTTTTTTGACAAGCTGATACCTCCCGTCCATCGGACGGGAGG
>SFNH01000204.1 GCA_004554205.1 Clostridium sp. | reverse complement strand
TCTCTCCGCAAACCCGGGTTCTCACTTTCTGTTCTCCCAGCTCTGTTGTAACCGGAAGCAGCCCCATTCCCCGGATCACACCGCCTGTCTCCACGCCGTGCGGGTCTGCAATCTGTTTTCCGAGCATCTGGTAGCCGCCGCAGATTCCAAAAATGAACGTCTCCGCGCTTCTGTGAAGAATCGCCGCCTCCAGACCGTTCTGGCGCATCCATTTTAAATCCTCCATCGTATTCTTGCTTCCCGGAAGAAGGATCATATCCGGATGATGCAGCTTTTCCACCGAATCGACATAGCGCAGCGACACATCCTCAAACTGCTCAAATACCGAGAAATCCGTGAAATTGGAAATGCGCGGGAAACGTATCACTGCAATGTCGACCGCCGCCTCCCGCCTCGCATTAAACCGGGTCGTCAGACTGTCCTCATCCTCAAGGGAAATCTGCATGTACGGCACCACCCCGACGACCGGAACGCCGCCGCGCTCTTCCAGCATCCGGATTCCCGGCGCAAGAATGGACGCATCCCCCCGGAATTTATTGATGATAAATCCCTTTACCCGCCTGCGCTCCGACTCTTCCAGAAGGAGCTGCGTCCCAAGCAGCTGCGCGAACACTCCGCCGCGGTCAATGTCCCCGGCGATCAGCACCGGCGCGTTTAGAAGTTCCGCCAGCCCCATGTTCACGATATCATTCTCTTTTAAGTTGATCTCCGCCGGGCTTCCCGCACCTTCGATCACAATGATGTCCGCCTGCTCCTCAAGCCTGCGGTACGCCGCAAGAATATCCGGCACCAGCTTTTTTTTATAAGCAAAATAATCCCTGGCACTCATATTCCCGATCACTTCACCGTTCACAATCACCTGGGAGCCGATGTCGTTGGTGGGCTTTAGCAGAATGGGATTCATCGCTACCGTCGGTTCCATCCCCGCCGCTTCCGCCTGCATCACCTGCGCGCGTCCCATCTCAAGTCCCTCTTTTGTGATAAAGGAATTTAACGCCATGTTCTGTGATTTGAAAGGCGCCACCCGGTAGCCGTCCTGCCGGAAAATACGGCAGAGTCCCGCTGCAATCAGACTCTTTCCCGCATTCGACATGGTCCCCTGTATCATGATGCGCATTGCCATAGCTTACTCCAATCTAAAAAAATCTCCATGCCTCAAATAGCATGGAGATTATACTACATATCTGCCTCTTTTACCAGTATTTTAAGCTTATTCCCCGCTCTCATCCACCACAATCGGGGTAATCACAATCTTATCCGCCGCAATGTTGGTCTTGCGTTTTACAATATCTTCCACCTGTGCCCGCTTTGCATCCGTCACCTCTCCCATATTTAAGACAACGTCGCAGTTATCCTCCGTGATGCTCACCACCACATCGGAAAATCCCTTTGCCTCCAGCAGCATTTCCGCAGCTGCCTCCCGCTCGGCAATGTCCGTCATGGCGATCATCTTGTTGACGGCATCCTGTTTTAAGCTCTCGTCGATCGTCGTGTTGTTCACAATCTCAAGCAGGGATTCCTTATTCTTGGAGCGGATCTGCTCACGGTTTAATTTCATCTCCGCCGCATAATCAAGGTTCGCGATCGTCGTGCTTGTGAGCACCGCCTCCCCCGGATTCTCGACGTCCGCGGCACCGTCCGCCGTCTGCGCCACATCCCCGGACTGCGCGGCGTCCACCGCTGCCGTTTCCGTTCCTTCCACAACCGCCAGCTCCTCCCCGGTTCCCTCATCGGTAAAGATCTCCCCCTCCGCAAGCATATCCTCCTCCGATATGTCGTATGTATCCTGCACCGTTCCCGCATCCGCGCTCGCTTCCGCCGTCACCTGGCCGTCTTCCATGTTGTTGTTCATGTAGCTGAAATATCCTGCCACCGCAATCATAAGTGCCAATGCTGTTATCACCAGCTGGTTTTTCCGAAATATTTTCTTCACTCCGATTCCTCCCTGGAACACATCTTAACTACTCTAATCCTATGCGGTTCCACCTTTAATAATGCCTGCACGGACTCTGAAATCTCAGAAACCGCCGCGGGGTTCCCGCCGCCCTCCGCAACCACCACAACGCCTGCCACCGTCGGCAGCGTCTCTTTCTGTACATACGGATATTTTTCATCTGCAGTCTCCACGTATACGGTCGAATCCTCCCCCGCCTGTTCCGTCACACTGCGCTCCCCGCCTCCGGAATCACGCTCGCTCGTCGAGGAGGACGTTGTCTTTTGATCCTTCTCCACAATCTGTTCTCCCCCGTCTAAAACCGTAATCATGACGTCCACTCTGCCCACCCCGTCCATCTGCATCAGAATATTCTCAAGCTTCTTCTCCAGATATTGGACATATTCCTGCTCCCCTTCCTCTGATGTCCGGCTGCCTGATGCCGTTTCCCCGCTGCCGCCTGACGCCGTTCCTCCGCTGCCACCTGACGTCTCCTTTTCCCCCTGCGCCGTCAAAAAGCTTCCAATTCCTTTCAGCCGCCGATACAGTTGCCCTGCTTCCCGTTCCTCGTACAGGCAGGTTCGAAAAAAATCCGGCGGCGCTTTTTTATAAAATC
>SFNH01000203.1 GCA_004554205.1 Clostridium sp. | reverse complement strand
CCTTTTGCCCACATCTCAATTCCCATATAATCGTAATAGATCGTAAGATCCTTTAATCCGAGTTCAAGCGCCTTTTCGATGGCTGCCATGCTCCCTAAAACTTCGCCTGCCACATTGCGCATCGAAGCCATCTCCGGCTCCTTCCCCGCACCCTGCAGCACTTCTTTTCCGCCGGCATGAATCAAGAAACCTCCGTAGCCGTACACACCCGTGCCGGCATGAAACGAACCGTCCACAAACGCGTAATTCTCCGGCAGTTCCTCTGTCTCTCCCGTACATTCCGCACCTTTCGTCTTTACTTTGCCGATTCCGGCCGGTGCTGATTTCTGCTGTGCCGCCGCTCCTGGCGTTGCCATCTGCTGCGCCGCTCCTGGCGTTGCCTTCTGCCTCGCTGCTCCTGGCGTAGTCTTCTGCTGCACCGAACCGGTATGGGCTTCTCCCGCACGCGCCGGTGCACTTTTCAGAAACGCCTCCGCTTCTTCCGGCGTCTTAAAACTTTTGTAAACCGCCCCGGGAAACCCGTGCACCATCGCCTTACACTCGTCCCATTTTGTGTATATTCCCGTTTTCTTACCAACCGCTACCGCATAATATTTTACTGCCATCTCGTCATCCTTTATTCGATATTTTATAATACAATATACCATATAATTCCCGCACATAAAAGGTCGGAAGGTAGAGAAAAAATGTCCGGCCCGGTGTGCTGTAGCTTGTAATGCCAAGCCGCTTTGCCGTCTCATTCGCCCGGTACTCATGGAATTCACTGGTTATAATCGTGACGGGCCCGTCGATTCTGTGCTGCTCCAACAATTCCCTGGAATATTGCAGATTTTCCGCCGTCGTCGTGGACCGGTCCTCCAGAAGCAATCTCGCCCCGTCGATCCCCCGCCCGGTCAGGTAGCGGTACATGCACTCTGCCTCGCTGATCTCCTCTCCCTCTCCCTGTCCGCCGGATAATACGCACACAGCCTCGGGATTCCGGTTCAGATACTCATACGCCGCACAAAGCCGTTCTGTTAAAACGCGG
Organism: Clostridium sp.; assembly: GCA_004554205.1. Classification (GTDB taxonomy): domain Bacteria; phylum Bacillota; class Clostridia; order Lachnospirales; family Lachnospiraceae; genus Brotaphodocola. Next base: position 1,523 of record SFNH01000203.1, on the reverse strand, counting down.
CTCGGCCGCTCTCCCTTGACGCTGCATCCTAAGACCACCGCCGTCGTATTCTCCGGTGCACGGTTTGCCGCGCTTCTTATCATCCCCGCCGTCTCCGCTATCACCACAAGCAGAACCAAAAAACACACCACACCCAAAACCGACAGCCCTGCTCTGCCGCCACGCGTCTGCCAAAGTCTCCCTGCCACATCCTGTACCTGCCGGAAAAAAATACCGTACAACAGCACAAGGGCTGACACCGCCATTCCCGTAACGTTGCCGATATTAACCACGACAAACGCCGGGATAAAAAACCACAGAAAAAATACGGCTCCAACCGCCGCTATCCACCTATGCATCCGTGACATCTTACCTCCCCTCAAAAAACAATGAGCGGCACACCGAAGCGGGCCGCTCTTGTCCTCTTTTACTATGAAATCTCCAGCTTGCAGTTCGCACGCATTTTTAACGGACATTCATATACGTTCTCATTATTCTCTTTTGCAATGTAAGAAAGCGGACACTTTCTGCAGTCGCCTTTGTTAAAATCTCCGCCAACCTCAAATTTTAAGGTTGCTGTCTTCACACCCTTTGCCATCTCTTCCTGCCGGATGTGATCCCAGCTTAATACCTGATTGCAGCCGGCACACTTGCTCTCGTTCAATGTCACCACGCGCTTGCAGGTCGGACAGGCATAAAACTTCTTACCGGACGGCTCCACCAGTTCCACAACCTCCGCCGGAAACTGCTTAATCAATTCCTCTCTCAAATTATCCTGCATGATCCAATCGCTCCTTTATCCTGTGTTTGCACTGGTACTATCATACCACAAAGGCGGCGATACTGTAAACAGATTTCCCTCGTTTTCCGTCCGGATTCCGTCTGATTTTGCTCCGGGTTCCTCTACATTTCCCCCTGCTGCTGCCGGATCATGTCCATGATATAATCGATCGTTTCCTGCCACTGCTCCCTGTCCGTAATCCCGGTCTCGCCGTCTCCCTTCTGCGGTCCGTAATTGCCGAACCCGGCATGATTGCCGCCCTCTAAGACATACTCACTGCAGTTCACAGCAAGGCCGATTGATTCCTGATATTTTTCCATATTCAGCACGCCGTCCTCGCTCCCGTAGAGCGAGCGCACCGGAAGCGTCTGAAGTTCCTTGGTCGGGTACGCCGCCAGAAAAATCAGTCCCGCGAGCTCCGTCTCATGCTTTGCCGCATAGCTGCCCGCCATGGCTCCGCCCAAAGAATGTCCTGCCAGATACCAGTGCTTTACCTCGCCAAACTCCTGCCGCACCTCATCCGCTGCATTCGGTTTTAAAATGGCAAGGTGCGCCGGCATCTTTACCGTTACGCAAAAGATTCCCTGCTGCGCAAGCCCATCCATAACCGGCGCGTACGCCGTCTCTTCCACCTTGGCGCCCGGATAAAAAATCAGTCCCGTCTCGCTCTGCGGATCTCCGTAAGCGATGTAAGCATCCGTCTCCGCTACCTCTGCTGTCTGGACTTCATAACTCTTTGCATGATAATAATCTGCCGTATAAG
>SFNH01000202.1 GCA_004554205.1 Clostridium sp. | reverse complement strand
TGCTCTGTTTTGCCTTAAGTCTCTGCATCGAGGTGGTGCAGCTTGTATTTAAGGTGGGCAGCTTTGATGTGGACGATCTGCTCCTTAATACTGTGGGCGGCGCGCTGGGCTTTGTGATCTTCCGGATCGCGCGGGCGTTCCATGTGAGGAGGGAATAAAGTGAAGAAGGAGAATAAAAGAATTTCCTATATCCGAAAGCCCTTTGCACGGCGAAGTTTTGTGAGCCTGCCCGCTGCGGCTCTGGCCCTCGTCTGCTGCGCGGTCAGCCTGGGGATTAGCGCGTGGCATCAGGGAAGCGGGGATGTCAATGTGGCCGCCTGGGGCTTTACCAGCATGGTATCTGCCGTGGTGGCGCTTGTGTACGGGCTTATGTCGTTTCTCGAAAAGGAGATGAATTATCTTCTGGCAAGGATCGGAACCGCTATCGGCGGCATCCTGACACTGTTTTGGCTTTGCCTGCTGATCGTGGGGGTTTTTGTTTCATAGGAAAGGAAAATGCTTGATGAAGATTCAGGAAATGTGGAAGGAAGAAAACGCGCGTATCATGGAGCGGTATGACCTGGCGATGGGACGGATTCGCGAAATGGCGGATGAGGACCGGACGGGGGAGCCGTTCCGTTCGTATTTTTTGACGGTGGCGGATTTTGCGGGACAGATCGGCGAGCTGGCGGAAAGGCAGATGCGGGGCGAGCTTTACGGGCTTTCACTCGAGGAATTAAAGGGACTGAATGAAAGACTCTACGCGGATATCCTGCCGGAGCATTACGGGGAGAGCTATGCCAACCCGTCCTACGCGGCGGCGCGGCTCGGAAGCGGTTTCGGGCCTCTCTTGTCGGCGTTCTATGCCCAGTTTCGCGCGGCGATCGTGTTTGCCTACGAGTGCAGGCTTACGGATATCACCATTCTGTGCGAGACCTTCATTGAAATTTACAATCTGTTTGATGAGGGCGTGCCGGAGGAGAAGTCGGTGAGGGATGTGCTTTACTGGTTTTTCAGCGACTACACGGATGTGACGCTGACCTATCGGATCCGGGAACAGCTCGACCCGCAGCTCACCTTCGCGAAGGACATCATCATGGAGAGCGATCTGTCCGACCTTAGGTATCTGTACCGCTTCGGAGAGTATATTTCGGAGGCGGAGCTTACGATCGCGGGATTTTTAAACAGTCTGCCGGAAGAGACGATCGAGCGGATGGCGGCCACCTACACGGAGGGATACCGCAGGGGTTTTGCGGTCATGAGGCGCGATTTATCGAAGAAGAAAACCGTCGGTATCCGCTATGAGCTCGGCTTCGAGCGCATGATCCGCGCGGCAGTCCGGCGCTTCGAGGCGATGGGACTTACGCCTGTTATTTACCGCGCGCCGGTCTGGTCGGTGACAATGACGCCGAACCGCAAGACGGGCTATCACGGGACGCCGGCAAATATGCAGTTTGAGTACGACCATCGCTATGACCAGGCGATCTACCTTGACAAGGCGTTTAAGGAGCGCAAGCTCTCTGTGCTGCGCACGGCATATGAGACGTATAAAAGGGAGGCGGCCTGGTACGCGGGCCCGGCGGTGGTGGAGAGCTTCGGCGAGGACGCTTTTTGTCCGGTGAATAAGCCGGAGGCGATGACCTTAAGTGAAAAGCAGGAGGCGCTTGCGGTCGCTTACTCCAATGAATCCATGCCGGTGGTGAACCGGTATATTCCGGGGGATGAGACGAGCTTTACCATCATTGCATTCCCGGTGCCCGCGATTGGCAAGGATTTTGAGGAAATCTTTGAGGAGACCATCCGCGTCAACACCCTGGATTACGAGCGCTACACGCGAATCCAGCAGAGCATCATTGATGTGCTGGATCAGGCGGAGTATGTGACTGTCACCGGGCGCGGGGAGAACGAGACGAATTTACGGATTTGTCTGCATTATCTGGAAAATTCGGATAAACAGACAAATTTTGAAAATTGTGTGGCGGATGTGAATATCCCGGTCGGCGAGGTATTCACTTCCCCTGTCCTTGCGGGGACGGAGGGGCTTCTTCATGTTGGGAATGTATACATCGAAAGCATCCGATTTAAAAATCTCAGGATGCGCTTTGCGGACGGAATGGTGACGGAGTATTCCTGCGACAACTTCCCGGACCCTGAGGAGGGAAGGAAGCTGATCCGCCAGCAGATCTTCAAAAACCATGATACGCTTCCGATGGGTGAGTTTGCCATCGGCACAAACACCGCGGCGTATGCCATGGCGCGCAGATTCGGCATCGTGGAGAAGCTGCCGATCCTGATCGCGGAGAAGATGGGGCCGCATTTTGCCGTGGGCGACACCTGCTATAGCTGGAGCGAGGATTCGCCGGTGTACAATCCCGACGGCAAGGAGATCATCGCACGGGACAATGAGATCTCCCTGCTGCGGAGGGAGGACGCAAAGAAGGCGTATTTCGGCTGTCACACGGATATCACGATCCCCTACTCGGAGCTGGGGGACATCACGGCTGTCTGCGCGGACGGGCGGAAGCTGCCGGTGATCCATGGCGGGCGGTTTGCGGCTGCGGGGACGGAGGAATTAAACGAGGAGCTGGACAGAAAGTAAAAAA
>SFNH01000201.1 GCA_004554205.1 Clostridium sp. | reverse complement strand
GGGAATGAGAGCGTTTATGAGAAGATTATCAAGCCGGATGCTCCGAGCGCCTTTGTCGCGGAGCCGGGAACGCATAACCCATACGGCAGAGATGTAGATCAGCCGTTTTTGCTGTCGGAGAAGATGGAGCTTCTCACGTTGACCTCCTATAATCTTGACAGCAGTGACCGGTTAAAAAAGATGGAGTACGGGAGCGGCCTTAAAAACAGGGTCAATACAGGGAAGACCCAGCCGCAGGAGACGGGGGTTTCAGGCTACTATTCTGAAAATAACCTGTGGAATGAAAACAGCCGTCTTGCTTCGGGCTTTCAGGATTCCGGGAACCTGGTCACGAACTGGGACAGTAAATACAACCTTTCCTATGCGCAGGGCGTGGCGTGGGATCCGCTCGGAACCGGAAGGAAGGATCACGCGGCATTTTGCGGCGTCTACTTTGACTCTGCGAACAGTAAGGCGCACTTAAGAGTATGGACTGTGAATGTCCGCACAGGGGAGATGTACAATACAGTCGATCTGGGAACTATGGACTGGCTTGGCTCCTCCACGCTCGCGGCGTATGAGGGGAATAACTATTTTGCGATTACCGCGGGCGATTACAACGGCGACGGAAAGGACGGTCTTGTCGTGTATTTTCCGGGCTCCGGCAGCTCTTACGGCTTGAGTTATCTGCATCTGGATCCGAACAGCTATCAGCTGACCAGAGATAACACCGCGAGTCAGGTGCTTCTCCACGATACATACGGAAGCTATGAGCTGAAGTCCTCCAGCAGCAAGCGTGACAGACTCTGCGTTGCGCTCGATTCCGGGGATGTCAACGGCGATAACATCGACGATCTTGTCGTGCTGTCCTATATTCAGTATCCTTCCAGCTCCGCATTCCGAAGCCTGGACACCTCGCTGTACAGACCGTATGTGGCAGTCTCGTTGGGAGATAAAAGCCTTGAGGGCGGCGGCGCTGATATCGTCCATAAAAAAAGCGGCGGAAGCGGCATCATCAGCACGGGAACGATGGACGGCAAAAAAACAGTTTTTGAGACCATGGTCTCACCCGGTCTTTCGCTCGGAAATACCGACGGGGGAGCCAGAAAGAATATTGTGATCGCGGGTCTGCAGAATAAGATCGTTTCTAAGGAAAATAACCCGGACAAGGCGGATGATGCCTATTCTGCTCTGAAAAGCACATTTGACCATATGGAGATCGCGGTATATACCGTCACCGATTCGGGCGGCGTAAACCGTTCCTATTTTGGCTCGCAGGCGACCAACAAATGGACAAGGGGCGGAACCTATTCTTCGGATGACGTCTGGCCGGAGACTATGGTAAAGTGTGCCAAAATAAACGGCGCCGATCAGCCGGCGCTGACCTTTATCAGCGGCACATTGTACCAGGTGACGACTTCCAATGTCGTGAAGGTTTTTGAGCCGGACTATTTCCAGCATACAGACGATGGCGCCGAGAGCGCGACGATTACCAATACGCATATAGCGAGCGTGACGGCCGGCGTATTTGACGGAAATGAATACGGGCGGGAACAGGTGGCGTTTTCGTTCGGTCTGAAAACCTCCGGCAAGCATGTGTACCGATTCAAATACGGTATCATCGGCGGCTGTGAATACAATGAAAGCTTTGACCACAGCGATAAAGAGGTCGTGTCCGGTATTGATCAGCAGTATTCCACCAACGCAAAATCGTTCTGGAGCAATGATATCGACAGCGGCGATAACGGATACGTTGTTTCGGGCGGCAAGGGGGATTATCTGGAGCAGAATCTCAACTGTGTGATGCTTGCCGTGGACAAAAATGACGATGGCACCTATGTGAGATTCAGCGAGGGAGGAGCCGGCTGGCTCTATGCCAACCCGGTCGTAGAGGCAGTCATCCAGGCGGCCCCGTATTTCGGCGAGCTGGGACAGACCGCAGGCGGCACCACCTATACCATGACGACTTCCTTCGGATCCAGCAAAACGCATACGGACTCATTTGCATTTGGAGGCGGTCTTGCCGATGACTTTAAATCAGAAGGGGTAGCGATAAACGTAAAGATCGGCGGGACCTATAAGTACTCGTACGGATACGTCAAATCGTTTACGCGCTCCTATTCCCAGAGCTTTAGGGCGGCGGGTAAGGATACGGTAGTCTTAAGCCGGACGCCCGTGCTGACCTACAGCTATGACGTATTTTCGAAAGAGCGGCCGCAGGTAGATGCGTCGCTTTACACCACCGCATATGATAAAAAGGGAAATCCGATCGGGTACTGGCGGCTCAAAGCATTGACGGTCACGGTTCCGCAAAAGCCTGCTGCGGTGCAGCTCTCAATCGAAGACTATAATTCGTTTGTTACATACTACAATCAAAAAGCCGACGAGATCGATCATAACACGCCGTCAGGCAGTCAAAAAAGTGAGATATCGATTCCGAGGCTCGTTCCTCTTGACGAGGATCATGTGCAGATGGCCGGATTGACTGGAAATGAAGGAAATCCATGGGCTTACCGTACGCCGTGGGAATCAAGCACCGCAGAAAATCCGGGTCTTGACCTCATGCCGGGGAACCGGGTTGATCTGGGTACTGCCGGCGGCTCC
>SFNH01000200.1 GCA_004554205.1 Clostridium sp. | reverse complement strand
TGATCCGGCGCGAAGAAACGTGATCCTGTCACACCAGTTTTATACGGCGGGCGGAAAGGAGCCTGCGACCTGCGACTCCGAAATCCACTATGTCGGTGGTGTTGAAAATGTCGATGCCGGTGTGCTTGCGCCGTTCGACTATGCAGCATTGGGACATATCCACCGTGCACAGCATATAGGAGCGGAAAAATACCGCTATTGCGGGACGCCTTTTCCGTATTCCGTCAGCGAGGTGGGAGAGGAGAAGAGCGTGACGGTCGTGGAACTGGGAGAAAAGGGACAGCCACCCGTGATCCGGCAGATTCCGCTTCCGCCGGTGCGGGAGGTAAAAAAGCTGACCGGGACGCTGCATGAGATTTTAGAGCAGGCAGGGGAGGAGGTCTGCCATGCATTTGTGAGCATTACCCTCACGGATGACGTGGAGGCGTTCCAGCCGAAAGAGCGTCTGGAGGAAAAATACGACCACATCCTGGAGATACGGATCGACAATGCGCGGACGAGGAAGCTGTTATCGGACACGGAAGAGCAGCTTGCCGAAGTGCGGCCGGAGGAGGCGTTTGCCATGTTTTTTTCGGAGATGAATGGGAGAGAGATGACACCTGAGGAGTGGGAACTGATGCGTCAGGTGATTGCGCAGGAAATGGAGGGGGACGAATGAAGCCTGAAAAACTCATCCTGTCGGCGTTCGGATCGTATGCGGGACGCACGGAGATTGATTTTACGGTGCAGACGGGCGGACTGTTTCTGATCACGGGAGATACCGGCGCCGGGAAGACCACGATTTTTGATGCCATCACCTATGCGCTGTACGGGGAGGCGAGCGGCGGAGGCAGAAGCGGAGCCATGATGCGGAGCCAGTATGCCAAAAGCGTGACGGAGACCTACGTGGAATTTTCTTTTTTGTATGCGGGCGAGGCGTACCGCGTGCGGAGAAATCCGGAATATAAGATCGTAAAAGAATTGAAAAACGGAAAATTGCGGGAGCAGAAGGTTCCGGCAGGCGTGGAACTGACGCTGCCGGACGGAACGGTGTATCCGGAAAAAAGGAGCCAGACCGATGCGAAGATCGAAGAGCTGATCGGGCTGACGAAGGAACAGTTCACACAGACTGCCATGATCGCGCAGGGCGATTTTTTAAAACTTCTGTATGCAAAGTCGGACGACCGGAAAAAGATTTTCTCCAAATTGTTTCACACAGACGCATACTGGAGAATCCAGGAGAACTTAAAACGGCGTTCGCTGGAGATGGACCGGGTGCTTGCGGAAAATGAGAGGGCTGCCGAGCAGGAGAGGGCGCGCGTGATTCTGCCACGCGAAGAACTGAAAGAACTTCCGCTTCCGGAAGCGGTGGAGCAGATCGGTATCTGGGAGAAGGAACTGGCTGCTTCGCAGGAGAACGTGCGGGAGGAGATCCGGAGGCTGACTGCGGCAATCTCCCAGGCGAAGGAAGTCAATGAACTGTTTGAGGGGTTAAGAGACTGCGAACAGCAGGTACAGAAGCTGAAGGAAGAAGAGCCCGTGGAAGCGCGCCGGAAAGAACAGCTGGAGGCGGCAGCGCGTGCGGAGAGGGTGCATGTGAAGGAATTGCGCTGTAATGAGCGTCTGAACGAGCGGCGGCAGTCCGATGGGACGGTGGAGCGGCTGAAGCGCCTTGTCGCGGAGGAAAAGGATGCGTGTGACAGGCAAGAGCAGGATTTTAAGAAGCTTAAGATGCAGAGCGCCGATGCGGCGGAAGCCGACGCGGAGAAAATGCTCCGCATCCGGGAACAGCTTCCGGTGTATGAGCGCCTGGGAGAGGCAGTAGAGCGGGAACAGCAGGCAAAGCAGGCGTACGAGTCGGCGAAGCAGTATTATGAGCGTGCGGTGCGGGAAGGCGCCAGCCGGCTGCTTGCGGAAAAAAACGGGCAGCTTTTGTTGGAGGAAAAGTATACCAGCGCCGCAAAAGCGTGGGAGCGGGCGTCCGCCCGGTCTGCGGAGGCGTCTGCGGAATATGAGCGCGTGTACCAGCTTTTTTTGAAGGAACAGGCGGGCATTCTGGCACAGAATCTGCGGGAGGCAGAGCCTTGTCCGGTCTGCGGCTCCCTGACACATCCGCATCCGGCGTCCCTTGCCGAAAATGCGGTCAGCGAAGCAGCGGTAAAGGCGGCGAAGGAACAGCGGGAGCAGGCGGAGACGGCGCGTGATATGGCGCATCAGGAATTTGACCGGCAGAAAAGCGCGGCGGCAGAGCAGGAGCTGCGTCTGGAGCAGGAGAAGCAGCAGTTTCTGGCGCTTGCGGGAGATGCGTGCGGCGACGGAGAGAAAGAACTTTATACGTTTGCCGCACAGCAGGCGGCAAAAGAACCTGCAGCAAAAAAGAGGTCTCTGACAGAACGTGGACGGCAGGCAGAACGATTTTCCCGGGAAGGGGAAAATCATCCCGGGGAAACGGGAGATGCGGTGGATCGCCTGAAGCTTGAGTCGCTCAAGCGTGACTGGGAAGAAGGACAGCGGGAAACGGCACGGATCCGCGCGGAGCTATCCTATGAGACGAAAGAAAGGGCAGAGGAAGCGCTGCAGCAGCTGACGGATGAGGCAGACCGGCGG
>SFNH01000199.1 GCA_004554205.1 Clostridium sp. | reverse complement strand
GCCGAGGTTGCCGCGGTTCTCGCCGATGGCGGTAATCGCCTCCCACACTTCATCTGCCGTCTTGCAGACACGGTAATCGTCAATCACATGAATTCCCTGTTTCTTCAGATATTCATATCCCTGTGTGTGGGTGTCAAACTGCATTCCCCGCACCTGCTGGATATTAAATATAAACAGCGACAGCTTACGCTCTTTCGTGATCGCGGAATCCAGCTGGCGAAGCGTGCCCGCCGCACAGTTTCTCGGATTGGCGAACGGCTTTTTCCCGAGCAGCTCCTGTTTTTCATTCACGGCGTCAAAATCCGCATTCTTCATGTAGACTTCCCCGCGGATCTCCAGATACTCCGGCGCCTCCCGGAGTTTCTTTTTCACGTCGCTGATCACCTTTGCGTTCGCCGTGACATCCTCGCCGAAATTGATGCCGTCGCCGCGCGTCTCCGCGAGCGCCAGCTCCCCGTTCTCATAGCGCAGCGTCATCGAAAGTCCGTCGATCTTATACTCCACGACAAACTCCGGATCGTCCAGCTGTTCTTTCATCTGTGCCACAAAATCGTAGATCTCTTCCTTTGAGAACACATCCTGCAGGCTTAACATCGGGACGTTGTGCCTTACCAGCACACCCGCCGTCCGCTTCGCTGTGCCGCCCACCTTCTGGGTCGGTGAATCCGGTGTGACAAGCTCGGGATGTTCCCGCTCCAGCCGCTTTAATTCCAGCATCAGCTGGTCAAACTCGTAATCGGATATCTCCGGATTATCCTGATTGTAATAGCGGTCACTGTGATACGCAATCTGTTCCCGCAGCTTTTTGATCTGTTCTTCCGGTGTCATCTCTTTTTCTCCCCCGTCTTTTTTGCAGGCATCACCGGATCGCTGGACGAATCCGCGGTCAGGCGGAGCAATTCGCGATACTCCTCCTCCGTCACATTCCGGTATGTTCCACTCTTTAAACTGCCCAATTCAATATTCATAATACGCACGCGCACCAGCTTTTCCACACGGTAGCCGAAATATTCACACATCCTCCGGATCTGCCGGTTCAATCCCTGCGTTAAAATGATCCGGAACTCGCGCTTGCCGATGCGTTCCACAAAGCACCGGCGTGTTGTCGCGTTCAGCTCCACGAGCGGCACGCCGCCTGCCATTCCGCGCAGGAAAGACTCCGTGAGCGGTTTGTTCACCGTCACCAGATATTCCTTCTCGTGCATGTTTCCCGCCCGCATAATCTTGTTCACAAGATGGCCCTGATTCGTCAAAAGCAGCAGTCCCTCCGAGTCCTTGTCGAGTCTTCCGACCGGATAGATGCGCTTCGGATAATGAATATAGTCAATCACATTGTTTTTCTCGCGCTTTTCCGCTGTGCAGACAATTCCCGCCGGCTTGTGAAACGCGAGCAGGATGCGTTCTTCCTCCTGGCTTACGCTTCTCCCCTGAAAGCAGACCGTCTGCCCCGGCAGCACTCTTGTCCCGGGCTTGGCGCAGACTCCGTCCACGGTAACCGCCCCCGCCTCGATCTGACGGTCCGCCTCACGTCTCGAGCACACGCCTGCCTCACTCAGATATTTGTTGATCCGCACTCCCTGTTCGTCCATAATCTCTCCGTTTCAAATGTTCTCTCTGTGAAAAAACGGAGACTTCCTTTTAAAAAGTCTCCGTTTTCCGGTATCAGCCAGGCCGCACCGCTTACTGTAATAAAGATGTCTTTATGTAACCGGTCTCGCCGTTCCATTTTACCTTGGTCCAGCCTTCCGCATAGCTCATCACAACTGTGACCTTCTCTCCCGCATAAGCCGTTCCGACTTTGCTGGAATCCTCGCTCATTCCCGAGCGGATATTCGTGGTATTCTCCAGCATAATCACCGTTCCCTCTGCGATGGAAGCACTGTTTGTGCTGTCGCTGTTATCCGATGAACTGTCCGAATTATTGTCCGCCGTCGTATCCGGCAGATCATAGGTCAAAAACTCATTCTTGACATAACCTGTCGTGCCGTTGTAATCAATCACACTCCAGTCGCCGTCCACCGCTGTACGGGTGACAACCGTTCCCTGATCTAAGGTGCCGAGCTTTTCAGATTCCGTATCCGCTGCGGCACGGACATTCACACGATCCTTCGTCGCCAGCGTCTCTGTCTGCTGTACGGTCTCTTCCTGCTGTTCTGTCTCCTGCGGCTGCTCGGTCTCCGGCTGTTCCGCCGCCTCGGTCGCTTCGGTCTGCTCGGTTGCCGCCTGTGCCGCCACCTGGCTCACCCAGTCCTTGATCGCTGCAGGAATTGTCGTCTGAATCATATTCGCCAGATTCTCATCCGCCGCAAGCGCCTCATCGTATCTCGTCTGCACCTCACTCTGCAGCTCCACCACATCCGACTCGCTCTCAAACTGACCGATCAGGCTCTGTACGCTGGTATCGAGCGCGTTCTCCTGGTTAGCAAGATTGTACTGGCTGTACAGGTTGTCGATGTAAAGAGAACCGTCATCGTTCGTGCGGACATAGAAGAAATCCAGTCCCGGCGCTGTGGTATCCACTCCCGTAAACTTGATCTCCATCGACACGGAAACCAGATAAGAATTCGCATCCAGTCCTGTCTTGGTA
>SFNH01000198.1 GCA_004554205.1 Clostridium sp. | reverse complement strand
TCGTACTACTACATTATCGACCGTGTGCCGCTGACTGTCCGTCCCCTGATTGATCAATATATGGTAAGGAGCAGGATGGGATATCTTGGCGTTGAGTATCTCGATGGTATATTGATCCGCCCGGAGGCGGTGAAGGTCCTGCGTATCGGCCAGTAACCCTGTCGTCCGGGAGGGTGAGCGTGCCTTGCTCTCCCGGACTATCTTCGGAGGTATGTATGAACGAAACACAGAAAACCGTTAAACTGTCACAGACGTCGCTGGCGCCTGGTGCCCTTCTATGCCTTCAGTGCGGAAAACCCGTTATACAGCAGAGCGGCCACAAAAAGAAGTTCTGTTCGTTTCGCTGTCGGATGGATTACTGGAACAGTCATCCGGAACAGGTTTATCGCAGGGCCTATTATGCTCTGGTCTGCAAGTATTGCGGCAGGCCATTCCAGAGCTATGGGAATGCCCATCGGAAATTCTGTTGTCGGTCCTGCTATGACGAGCATCGAAAGCGAGGAAAGCGGCATGATGAGTAAACATACGCAAAAGGAGATCGAGCGGATGCGGATGGACGGCTACGGCCCTACGCGCATCGCCCGGGAGCTGGGCCTATCCATCAACACCGTGAAATCCCATATTCGCAGGCATCCCAGCCTGAAGAACGCCGTCTACTGCCTGCAATGCGGGAGGGCAGTATCACAGGCACCGGGCAGGAAGCAGAAGAAGTTCTGTTCCAACACATGCCGCAGCCGCTATTGGAATGATCAGTATCGGAAGGGAGGCCGCGATGGAAAAAACAAATGACGCCTACGGACATGAGAACCTGATCCGATATCATACTGCCCTTGCATTCGTGGATCATCTCCAGGCAGAGGGCTTCATCGGCGCGGCGGACCGCGAGGCGATGTACGCGCTGATCGCTCAGCGGTATGGGATTGATAAAGATAGCATTTTTGCCGCATAGGACTTGCTATCCGGGCCATTTAGAGTGATATATACGGTACCCCAACTTTGATACAAACGGAGGCAGACACATGAACAGAGAAGTGAAGCGGGTGCTGCTCATGAAAGCGGCCCTGCCCCAGCTGACGCGAGTGGCCGCATACGCGAGGGTGTCCTCGGCAAAGGACGCGATGCGCCACTCCCTATCGGCACAGGTCAGCTATTACAGCGACCTGATCCAGCGACATCCCGGATGGGCTTATGCCGGAGTGTACGCTGACGAGGCCAAGACCGGGACCAGGGACAGCCGGGAGAATTTCGTCAGACTTATTGACGACTGCAGGGCTGGGAGGATCGACGCCATCATCACCAAGTCGATCTCACGCTTTGCGCGGAACACGGTGACGCTGCTGGAAACCGTCCGGGAGTTGAAGGTCCTCGGCATCGACGTGTACTTCGAGGAGCAGAACATCCACACTCTTTCCGCTGACGGAGAGCTCATGCTTTCCATCCTCGCGTCCTCCGCGCAGGAGGAAAGTCTGTCGGCCAGCGAAAACCAGAAATGGCGCATCCGGAAGAATTTTGAGGAAGGAAAGCCGTGGAACGGGACCATGCTGGGCTACCGCTACCGGAATGGCACCCTCGTCGTGGAGCCGGATGAGGCAGAGATCGTTCGGCGCATCTTTCGGGAATACCTTGCCGGGAAAGGTGTTGAAGCCATCGCCAACGGGCTGAACGTGGACGGGATTCCGACCCGGTATGGAAACCACTGGTGCAAGGCCAGCGTTTCCGGCATCCTGCGCAATTACGCCTACACCGGCAATCTGCTCCTGCAGAAAACCTTCCGGGAGAATTATCTGACGAAGCGGACCTTGCCCAATGAGGGCCAGCTTCCCCAATACCATGCGGAAGGCTCCCATGAGCCGATCATCCGCATGGAGGACTTCGAGGCGGTGCAGGCCGAGATGGAGAGAAGGGCCGCGAAACACGCGCCTCCCGGCAAGGGCTACAGAAACCGATACCCTTTTACCGGCCTGATCATCTGCGGCTGCTGCGGCAAGCACTACCGAAGAAAGGTCACCGCCACAGGGCCGGTGTGGATTTGCGGTACCTACAACACCCTCGGCAAAGCGGCCTGCCCATCCAAGCAGATACCGGAACCGGTGCTGATTGACCTGACCGCAGAGATGGCTATGGATGAAATAACGGAAATCCGCGCGGAGGACAGGAACCGGCTGGTATTCCACTTCAAAAATGGAGAGGAAGCCGTTAAACGATGGAAGGGCCGGTCCAGAGCGGAAAGCTGGACACCGGAGATGCGCGAGGCCGCGAGGCAAAAGGCGTTGGAAAGGAGCAGGCAGAATGGCTAACGTAACTGTAATCCCGGCAACAAGGTCACTTCACTCCAAGCTGCCGATCAACACCCGCGCCAGACGTCGGGTGGCCGGATATGCTCGTGTGTCCACCGATAGCGAGGAGCAGCTTACCTCCTACGAGGCGCAGGTAGATTACTACACCAAGTACATCCGCTCCAATCCCGAATGGGAGTTTGTGGATGTGTATACCGACGAGGGCATCTCCGCCGTGAGCACCAGAGGCCGCGAGGGCTTCAACCGGATGATCGAGGACGCGCTGGCCGGTCGCATCGATCTGATTGTGACCAA
>SFNH01000047.1 GCA_004554205.1 Clostridium sp. | reverse complement strand
CGATATGCAGGATGAGCTGTTGTCCATCAGCAAACGTTCCAATCAGATCATTTTTTCCCACGAAACTGCCCTGTTCCTTCATGGCATTTCGGATCGGACTCCCTTCGAACATACGATCACGGTGCCGTCCGATTACACGGTGTCAGCGGCGATCAAAAACGAGTGCAAGGTCTATTACATCAAGCCAGAGTTGTTTGATCTTGGCCGGACTACGCTGAATACACCCGCTGGAAACGAAGTGCCGGTATATGACCTTGAGCGCACAATCTGTGACATGATCCGCAGCCGCAACAAAGTAGGTACGGAAACATTTCTTGCCGCCTTGAAGCTCTACGCCGCCAGCCCCAAAAAGGATTTGAACAAACTTCACTCTTATGCGAAGAAAATGCGCGTGGCAAATGTCCTGCGGCAGTATTTGGAGGTGCTTCTGTGAGCAAAGCAATGAGTCTGAAAGCAAAGATCCGCAACATTGCCAAGAAGAAAAACATCCCGGCTCAGGTGATCTTGCAGAACTATATGTTTGAGCGGTTGCTTGTACGCCTTTCTGCCTCAGCGTATAAAGAGAAGTTCGTTCTGAAGGGCGGTATGCTGGTGGCGGCCATCGTCGGTCTGGACAACCGGGCTACGATGGACTTGGACACCACATTGAAAAACCTGCCCCTCACACCGGATGCGATCCGCAGTGCGTTGGAGCAGGTCTGCGCCATTTCTTTGGACGATGGCGTGGTATTCGAGATTGGAACCATCTCTCCCATCCGTGAGGATGATATTTACGGAGGTTACCGTGTGGCTCTGACTGCCAGGTTCGACACCTTGGTTACTCCTTTGAGCATTGATGTGTCCACCGGCGATGCCATCACACCTCACGCGGTGCAGTACAGCTTCACGCAGATTTTTGATGATGAAAAGTCCTATGAGCTGTGGGCGTATAACATTGAAACAGTCATGGCAGAAAAGGTGGAAACCATCCTGCGGCGTGGTGTGTTCAATACCCGCCCCAGAGATTTTTATGATGCCTACATACTGACCACAACGCAGAAATTTGATAAAGCCGTGTTTGCAGAAGCTCTGAGCGCAACAGCCAAACATCGCGGCACTGCGGAGCAGATCGCAGATGTCCCCGGGATCCTGCACAACATCGAGGAAAGCCCGGAACTCCGCGCCATGTGGGATAAATACCGTAAGCAGTTCGCTTACGCGCAGGATATTACCTACGAGCAGATTATGGATGCGGTGAGGACTTTGGTTGGGTAGTTATTTTCAGCGACCCGGACTCGAAATCGTGGGGCAGATTCCACCCCAGGGGTGCGAATGGGCGCACTAACCCCTTGGTTTACAACGCTTCCTAAATCGTCTATTCGACAAACAACGACAAAAACCTTTTGTTTGTTTCTTCCGGAAAAAGGAGAGGTGTTATGGCATATAAATCGATAAGTGTCGAAATCACGCAAGAGCATTTTGAACGCAGTATAAAGGGATCCCCCCGTGAAGCCATCAAAGAACTGATTTGGAATGCCTGCGACGCAGACGCTCAGAACATTGAAGTAACTTTTGGATATGCCGGTCTTCCCGGCGCAGAAACCGTGTCTGACATCTATGTAAAAGATGACGGTCACGGCATTCCGGTTGACTGCATCGAGGAATATTTCGGCAAATATGGACTCTCTCGGAAAAGTGTTGCCGAAAAAAGTCCCGCAGGACGAATTTATCACGGCAAACTCGGACAGGGCCGCTATAAAGCGATGGCCGCCGGAAACTTTGTCGATTGGCTTTCTGTGTTCAGAGATGAAGATGGCAACCTCTATTCAAGCGAAGTCCACATTAACTCGGGTTCTCGCATGGATATCCGCTATAGCGAAACTGCTGGAAAAACAGATGCAGAGCATACTGGAACTACCGTTCATATTCACGGGATTGCCGATGATAAGATCGGCGCAATTTCCAAAATAGCTGATCCAATGGAAATGATGCCGGATCTTTTGACAACATTCGCTCCGTATCTGCTGGCATATACAGATATCACCATCAAATACGACGGTGCAACGATAGACCCTGTACGCCAAATCAAGAAGCAAGACGAAAAAGAACTCGTTTTTGTAGAAGAAGGAAAAGGCCCAGTAAAAGCAAGGGTCAGCGCGATTACTTGGAAGCAGGCACAATTCAACAAACTATTTATCTGTGGTAATTCCGGGGTTGTATATGCAGAGATAGATTACGGTCCACTGCAGAAATCTTCTACTTCTATCTACCTCATGGGAGATCTCTTTGAGCAGATGCATCGCGAAAACCTGCTGGCAATGGGTAGGGCAAACCCTGCGTATGCCTATTTTGAGGATGAGGCGAAAAAATTTGCGAAAGAACTCATAGGGGAGCAGGAGGCAGATGATGCTGCAACAGAGGTAACACGCATCAAGGAAGAGGGTATTTATCCTTACGAGGGCGAGCCGGAAGACGAAATAAGAAAAGCCGAACGGGATGTTTTTGATGTGCTTGCAGTCCAGGTGAACCGCGCCGTTCCTCAACTGAAAACATAAGAAAGGCAGCATGAGGGACACCCAAAAAGGGTGTCCCTCGGCGCTGAAATCAGTATCTCCGCTTTTTCTATTTTACAGGCTGATCTGCCCGTCTGCCGCCGCAGCGTCCCGCAAAAGCGGCTCACACTCATCAAGGAAACGCTCCACCTGCTGCTTGCAGCGGCCAATGTAGAGCTTCGGCTCCATAACGGCGTCCAGCTCCTCCCGCGTCATGCCGAAAGCCGGGTCGCCCGCAAGGCGGTCTAAAAGGTCACACGCCTCCCCCTCCTTCATGCGGGCGGTGGCGGCCATGGAGTGCCGGCGAATCTTTTCGTGCAGCTCCTGCCGGTCGCCGCCGCGTTTGACGGCCTCCATCATGATGTTTTCCGTTGCAAGGAACGGCAGATACTCCCGCAGCGCGCGCCGGACGATCTCCTCATTCACATGCAGACCCTTGGTCACGCTTTGGCACAGACGCAGTACCGCGTCGGCGCAGAGGAAACCCTCGGGCATGGAGATGCGGCGGTTGGCCGAGTCGTCGAGGGTGCGCTCGAGCCACTGGGTCGAGGCCGTCATGGGCGCGTTGGCTGCGTCGGCCATCAGGTAGCGGCTAAGGGAGCAGATGCGCTCGGAGCGCATGGGGTTGCGCTTGTAGGGCATGGCGGACGAGCCGATCTGGTTCTTTTCAAAGGGCTCCTCCACCTGGCGGTCGTGCTGGAGCAGGCGAATGTCGTTGGCCATGCGGTATGCGCTCTGCCCGATGGACGACAGCACATTCAGGATGCGGCTGTCGGTTTTGCGCGGATAGGTCTGGCCGCTGACAGAGAAGCATTTTTCAAAGCCGAACTCGGAAGCGATGCGGCGGTTCATCTCGTCAACCTTGTCTCCGTCGCCATCAAAGAGATCCAAAAAGCTCGCCTCCGTGCCGGTGGTGCCGCGGCAGCCGAGAAAGCGCATGGAGTCAATGACGAAATCAAGCTCCTCCAGATCCGTGCGGAAGTCCTGCATCCACAGCGTCGCGCGCTTGCCGACGGTCACGGGCTGCGCGGGCTGATAGTGCGTGTAGCCCAGGGTCGGGGTTTCAGCGTATTCGCGCGCAAATACAGACAGGTTGCGCATCACGCTCAAAAGCTGCCCCCGCAGATACCTGAGGCCGTCACGATAGAGGATGAGATCGGCATTATCTGTTACATAGCAGCTGGTCGCCCCCAGATGGATGATGCCGGCGGCGGTGGGCGCAGCCTTACCGTAAGCGTACACATGCGCCATCACATCATGGCGCACCTCATGCTCCCGCTGCTCGGCCACCGCATAGTCGATGTCGGTGATGTGCGCAGCAAGCTCGTCCACCTGCTCCTGCGTGATGGGAAGACCCAGCCCGTGCTCTGCCCGGGCCAGGGCCACCCACAGTCTGCGCCAGGTCTGAAAGCGCGTGTCAGGGGAAAAGAGGTGCAGCATATATTCGGAGGCATAGCGGGACGAAAGCGGGGACTCGTAAATATCCTTACCCATGGGATTCTCCTTTTCTTTTGCAGCGATCACTGCTCATATTTTACATAGAAACATCTGAAAAGTAAAGAGGCTGCCGTAAAGTGACAGGATTTGCGGTAACGGCAAGGAAGGGTGTCAAACAGATTTATTTCGGCACGCTGAAAGAGGGGGCTTTCGTCCCCTCTTTGTCTTTCTTTCCTGTTCTTTACTTTCCTCAGCGGATAATGAGGCTGTCGCGCTCTGCGCCCACGGAGACGAAGCCGATATGGCAGCCGATGGCCTTTTCGACATATTCCACATACCTGCGTGCATTCTCCGGCAGATCCTCCCACTTGCGTGCGCCGGAGATGTCGCACTGCCAGCCGGGCAGATACTCCACAACGGGCTTAGCATCCTGCAGCAGCACAGGGAACGGGAACTCGTCGGTCTGCTGGCCCTTCAGCTCATAGTGCGCGCAAACCGGGAGCTTCTCCATGTAGCTCAGGACATCGAGCTTCGTCAGTGCAATATTCGTCGCCCCCTGGGTCTCCACGCCGTAGCGCGTGGCAACCAAGTCGATGGGGCCCACCCGGCGGGGGCGGCCCGTCTTTGCGCCGTACTCCTCCCCCGCATCCCGCAGCTGCTGTGCCTGCTCACCAAACCACTCGCAGACGAAGGGGCCCTCCCCCACGCAGGAGGAGTAGGCCTTCACCACACCCACGACCTCGTCGATCCTCGCCGTAGGAAGGCCGGAGCCCACAGGTGCATAGGCCGCCACGGAGTTTGACGAGGTGGTATAGGGATAAATGCCGTAGTCCAGGTCCCGCAGCGCGCCCAGCTGGGCTTCAAAGAGGATGGACTTGCCCTCCTTCTGGGCGCTTCTCAGGAAGCGGCCTGTGTCGGTGATGTAGGGCTTGATCGCATCGCCATAGGTCTCGACCCAGCTCATCAGCTCCTCCATGGTGTAGCCCTTGGCGCCGTAGACCTTCTGAAGCGTCAGGTTCTTCCAGGCGAGCAGGTCGGCAAGATGCTCCTTCAAATGCTCGGGGTGCAGCAGCTCGCCTGCCTGCACGGTCTTTTTCTGGTACTTGTCGCCGTAAAAGGGCGCGATGCCCTGCTTGGTCGAGCCGTACTTCTTATCGGCAAGGCGCGCCTCCTCCAGTGCATCCAGCTCCCGGTGCCAGGGCAGCAGCAGAGAGGCGCGGTCGCTGATCTTCAGGTTATCCGGCGTAATGGCGACGCCTGCGGCACGGATGGTGTTCATTTCGCTCAACAGGTTCTCGCAGTCCAGCGCTACGCCGTTGCCGAGAATGTTGACAACGCCGTCCCGGAAAATACCGCTGGGCAGCAGGTGCAGGGCGAACTTGCCCTTTTCGTTGACCACGGTATGTCCTGCGTTGCCGCCACCCTGATAGCGAACGACAATGTCATAGTGGTTCGTCAGGTAGTCCACCATACGGCCCTTGCCCTCGTCACCCCAGTTGATGCCTACGATCGCGCAATTTGCCATGAATAATAACCTCCGATCGATATATCGGGCCGCACCGCGGCCCGGTGTTTGGATTTTTTGACCGTGTTATTATAGTCGCATTCCCACTCTAAGAAAAGAATGAATTTCGCATATTTGGTATAAGCTGTGCTTATGCTTTTCTCAGTGCCGCCTCCACACGGGATATTCCCCCGCTGCGCATCCTTGGGGATGCTTCGTCGGCCAAGCACAATAGGGGCGCATTATACCCCATAACCGGCCACGCCCTTGTCTCATCAAAGAAAAAGGTGGATATGCAAGCTCTGTTCAAGCATGCATATCCACCTTTGCAAGAGGAAAAAAATCTATGTCAGAGAATCACTTCTGGTCAAACATGAATGTCTCGCCCAGGCCCATGGAGATTGCCTTCTTATACACGATGCCGGCACACGCCACATCCAGGCAGCCCATTCCGATGGGGACCATGAGGATCTTCTTCTGGCTGACATTCTCAACGCTGCGCAGACCGGCAGCCATCTCACCCACGGTGCAGTAGAAGCTGCTTTCATCCAGCTTCCCCTGATCTGCCAGGCGCTTCAGATTGCCTCTGTGGAGGCACTGCTGCACATGGTCGACAATAATGTGATCGGCGCCCAGAATTGCCTGGTCGTCACACTCGCTATAGGAGCCGAGGGACAGATAGACGCTGCCCTTGCCGAACCACTCGCCCTTGATAAACTGATCGTTTGCATTTGTCACAGAGATGCAAGCATCAGACTCTGAAACCTCCTTGGGCTCCTTGGCAACGACGATCTCGCCCTGCACCACATCCTGCATATCCTTCACAAAGCGCTCGGTAGCGGCGGGAATGGGATCGTATACAATCAGCTTGTCAATGTGATATTCGCTGGCCAGAGCCATCGTCTGGGTACGGCCCTGCAGTCCGCAGCCGAAGATGCCGAAGGTGCCGCTCTTCTTCCCGGGCCACAAATGACGCAGGCAGACCGCGCTCTGTGCGCCGGTACGCATGGCCATGATCCAGGAGCCATCCATAACAGCCTGGAAATCGCCGTAGTTAGGCTGGATCAGGAGAATCAGTGCGTTCAGGAAGGGACGGCCGATCTCAATACGACCCTTACCGAATCCGCCTGCCCATTTCATTCCGGCCACATCCTGCCAGCCGATATAAGCGGGCATTGCGTTCAAGGAAGCCTTATAGGGCAGCTTGGTGGGCTCACTATCGCCAAGGTTCAGGTTGACCTTTGCGGGGTTGAGCGTATTGCCCAGTGCCAGATCGGCAAAAGTTCTGTCGCAAATATCTATGGCTTCTTTCATGGTCAGCAAGCCTTTGATCTGCTGTTCGTTAAGCAACAATGTATTCATAGCTTTTTCTCCTTCTGTTTTATTATTCTTTTACCACATTGGCTTTTCCCTTAACCAAGAAAACCATAACCAACATAGCAACAGTCGAAATAAGAATGCCATAGAAAGCGGCAGGCAGGAATGTATCAAACCAACGAGACACCACGAAGCATCCCACCACACCGCTGATCATGCTGACAAGACCGCAGGCCGGTGTAAGCCGGTGTTTCTTGCTGAGCAGATACCCGCCGTAAATGGGAATCAGCAGACCGGACGCCGCGTAGGAATAAGTGGAAGTGATCAGATTCAGCACCTGCTGGAAATTGACCGCCAGCAGGATCGCCGCCACCGTGATAAACAGGGTAAACAGCCGCGACATCTTCATGAGCTTTTTGTCATCGGCACCGGGGTTAACATAGCGGGCGTAAATGTCGTTGGTCAGGTTCACCGCCACAGATTGCATGGCACTGTCGGTGGTAGTGAGAATGGTGGTGGTAATAAAGCCTGCGAACATAGCCGTTGTCCAAATGGGGAGGCGGGGCAGCAGAATACCGATGGCGTCCTCTCCGGAGGGGAGCTCCGGCTGCAGAGCGCGGCAGGTAAGCGCTATGACCACGACCCATATTTCCAAAGCCACAATGATAATAGAGCTCAGCCACAGCACTTTTCGTGCGCTCTTTGTGCTGTCTGCAGCGCAGACACGCTGAATGGACATCTGGTTCGTCATCATACCGGGCGTTGCCGCAACAAACCACAGCAACGTTGTAGACAGGCCCGCGCCCATAATACCCCCGGGGAACGAAACATGCTCCTGCTCCGGGAAAGACTGCACAATGTGCTCCCAGCCGCCGCCCAGGTGAATTGCCTGATAACCGGTGATGCAGCACAAAAGCAGCATCATCAGGCCGAAAATAAAGTCACTCCATGCCACAGAGTTGAATCCGGCCGGAATTGTGAACAACATGCAGATAATAGCAAAGACAACAATAAGTACAGTCGTATCGAGTCCGGTAATAGCCGCGTACATTTTGCCAAAGGAGACAATTTGACTGGCGATCCACCCAAAGGGAACAATAACTGCCATCAAGGTCGCTAAAATCATCAAAACCTTGTTCTCACCATAGAGCTTCAAAAAAATGTCAGGAATAGTCGTGAAATGATTCTTACGAAACCAGCCGGCGGCAATCATCATCAGCAGAAGTCCGGCGATCCCGCAGGTGGCGTATGCCAGCGGTGCCAAGCCGTAGGAATAGCCGATGCCCACATGGCCCACCAGCACACCGCCTCCGACCTGAGTAGCAAACATGGTAAACACCAGAACGATCGTCGGCGTTTTCCCGCCGCCCGTCGCCCAGTCTTGACTTGTTTTTGTCTTTTTAGTAAAATATGCTGTAATAATGGTTCCGATAAGCATAACAACGATCGTGCTTACGACAATCAGTGTTATGCCTCCGGAGGACATACCCGAAAACACAGTGCGTCCCTCCTTTGTGTTGATCTTCTTGTCTTTCTTCCAATTTACAGGCACCGGTGTGCCTCTCTTTTATACACGATTGTATTTATACACGCCTGTATTATAAATTCCGGATAGCACTGCAAGTCAATACCGTTTTTCGCCCTGTTCTTCCCCAAACTTAAAGTTGGGTATAGGTTTTGAGGCTGGGTAAGTGAGGTTCCCATGAAAATTAGTGAGTTTTCCAATAAAAGTAATGTTTCTGAGCAAACCATACGGTTTTATATCAAAAAAGGCCTTTTGATTCCCCTGCACACCTCGTATCAGTATTCCTTTTCGGAGCAGGACCTAAAGGATCTGCGCTATATTCAAAGCTGCAAGAGAATGGGCTTTTCTTTAGAGGAAACGCTTCGTATTCTGTCCCTTCACCGTGTAGCTTCCCTGCACGGGCCGAAGGAGGTCTCCTATCTGCTGAACATCCTCCAGAGAAAGCGCAATGAATTAGAGAAGGCCCAAGAGGCGCTTAAAGACTCCATTCAGGAGCTAAGCCGATCCATCGAGGAATACCAGCTGAAAATCTCTAACCCGGTACGCACAAGCGGAATGCCGCTCAGCTTTTTGGACCTATTGGAATGTCCCGATTGCCATGGAGCCTTCACGCTGTCCGACGCTGTTATCCGAAACGGGCAAGTCCTCTCCGGGAGGCTCTCTTGCGGATGCGGCGCGGTCTTTACCATTCAAGACGGCATTCTTTACGACAAGGATCTTCCCAGCATCCTGGATAATTCCTTTTTCAATGCCCACACCACTTTCCTGGAGGAGTATGATGCGCAAACCGTCACAGCGATCAAAAAGGACGAGCAGGCGCTGCTGGCTCTCATCCCCCAAAAGCTCATGGCGGAGCCCAAGGTTATTATCGAAACAAACTTTAAGCGATGGTTTTTCACGGCGCAAAACATAGAGTCCATCGGAACGCAGCACCGCTACATATTTGCCGAAAGCTATCCCGAGGTCGTTGCCTATCACAAATCCATTTTTGATTCCGGCGATGACAGACGCCAGTGCCTGTTTATGGCGTGTCGCCCAAACCGTTATCCGCTGCGCCACGGCTGTGTTGACCTGTGGATTGATTATATGGATAGCACGGATTTTTCCGAGTCTAATTGCGAATTTCTCCCGGCCGTTCTTCGCGCCTATATGAAGCAGGAGGCCCATATCTACGGCGTGAGTCTGGTAATTAAGGACCCGATATACTTCGAGAAATTAAAGCAGCTTCATCCTGAATTGCCGGATAATCTCTATAAACTATACGCTCCCGGCGGATTTGAGGAAAATCTCAAAAAAGCGGGGTACCAGATTAAGGATACCATCTTTTTGCGAAACATTTGGGAAACCAGCGCGCAAAGCGGTATTTCCGTCAGCAAAAATCCGCCATATAGAATGCTGTATAGCGCCAGGATCAAGTAGAGCGTTTTCCGCTTCCGCCCCCCTATCCATCCCGCCCCTTCGGGCAAAAAAGCCCCCGGTAGGCAAAAAAGTAAACCGCCGTGCGGAAGCCAGTCCGTACGGCGGTTTTTTTATCGCTTCAAATCAGGCGGCTATGTGCCAGAAATAGTCGGTATTGTCTATGTCCATCTGCGCCAGATACCCGCCCGAGCCGTCAGAGAAGAACAGCGTAGGCCAATTCTGATAAGTTGCGGTATCGGTGTTTATCGTAAGGGTATCGGTCTGCTGCGTATTCGGATAGAAGATGTGGGGTGCAAAGGCCCCGTCAACATACAGGCAGCTATGGCCGCTTCCGGCCAGCCGCCACATGGGCGTCGCGGCGTCGGCTGTGGTTGTATTTCCATTGCTGATAAGAATGGATTCATAGGAAAACGCATCTGCATCCGGCGCACCCAGTCCGCACACCACATAGTCGTCCGTGATGGCAAAGGTGGTAACCGGCTTGGAAAGCTCCTTCTGCCGGAGAATCCCGGAGCCGTCGCAGATAAAGACGGTACCGTAGGCAGCTCCGTTGACGGCCGCCAAAAAGGCGTATTGGGTGCCGTTGCTGCATACGGCCACAGGGCCGGGCATGGTGCAGTCGGGAACGGTCAGCACCGTGGAAACCTTGCCGCCGTCAACCCGGCATACCGACAGGCCGGAGTCCTCCGCCAGCAGATACATCGGCTGCTTATCCAGGGTAAACAGAGCGGGAACCCGGTCATAGGAATCGGCCTGCCCGGAGGTAAGGGTGGTTTTCCCCGCTTCCGTGCAGCGGATCAGGGACCAGGCAATGCGCGCATCCGCCGCTTCATAATCCACATAGAGAAGATCGGATTTGTCAAAAACCGCGGAGGTGATGTAGGCCTGGGACTGGATAGGCACCTTATCCGAGGTCCCGTCCGCATAATTCCAGCGAAGCAAGTAATCGGTATTATAGAGGGGGCCCTCCTGCGCGCCGTTGCGATGCCCGACGGCCAGCAGGGCGCGGTTTTCTTCGCAGCACAGCATCAGGGCGTCCTCCTCTGCGGAAAGCGTCAGCGGAGAAGAGAGCGGCTGCACCGTAGGCTCCGGCGGCTGCCGGCTCTGCTTAGAGCAGGCGCAAAGAGAAAATACAAAGACCAGGGATAGCAATAAAATCCGCTTCATACAGTATATCCTCCTGTCAGTGGGTACTATAGTACCCGGCGTTTTCGCTGCTGTTGGATGTCCTTTGTTTGCCTGTGGGTTTTATGAAATCGGGTCACAAGCCCCCTTTCTTTCTATATTCAGCTATATTATACGAAAAGGCATGGCCTCTGTCAATGAATTTTAGTGAATAATGAGGTCATTTCTTCTTTTCCAGATATTCCCTGCGGCGGCGCCGCAGACTGCAAAAGCGGCAGGCTCCTTTGATTTGAGCCTGCCGCTTTTGCGGTAGCCGTTACAGCCGCCCCGGTATACGCCCAGGGTCGGCGGGTCGGTCGTATTCTTTTCACAGCACCTTATTGAGAAAACTGATCAGACGCGGGCTCTCGGGGTGTGCAAAGAGCTCGTGAGAGGGCTTATCCTCCTCTATGTGTCCACCGTCCAGGAAGATGGTGCGGCTGCTGACCTCACGGGCAAAGCGCATCTCATGGGTGACGACGATCATAGTCATGCCGCTTTCGGCAAGATTTTTCATAACATCCAGCACCTCCCCGATCATTTCCGGGTCAAGGGCGCTGGTCGGCTCGTCAAAGAGCATCACCTCGGGGTCCATCATCAGCGAACGCACAATGGCTATGCGCTGCTTCTGCCCGCCGGAGAGCTGGCTGGGATATGCGTCGGCGCGGTCGGCCAGCCCTACGCGGCCAAGAAGCTCCAGGGCCTTTTCCTCCGCCTCCGCCCGATCCATGCCCTTAATGCGGACGGGTCCGGCGGTCAGGTTTTTCATCACATTCATGTTGTTGAACAGATTGAACTGCTGGAACACCATGCCCATTTTCTGCCGGTGCTGGTCGATATGCTTGCTCTGCCCCTTGGCGCAGATGTCCACACCGTCAATCAGAATCTGCCCAGAGGTGGGCTTTTCCAGCAGGTTTAGGCAGCGCAGGAAGGTGCTTTTGCCGCCGCCGGAGGGGCCGATGATGGATACCACCTCGTTTTTCTTAAATGTGACGCTGATGTTCTTGAGAACCTCGAGCTTATGAAAGCTTTTACACAGGTCTATCACCTGCAGGACATTTTCACTTGCCATGATTCATCTTCCTTTCTGCCAGCGAGATCAGGCGGCCGCCTGTAAAGGTCATCGCAAAATAGCACAGTGCCGCGATAGCAAGGCAAGCCAGGCTCTTGTAGGTGACGGCGATGACATCATTGGTCCGGAACATCAGGTCGGCAAGGCCGATAACGGATACGATGGAGGATTCCTTGATAACGGTGACAAACTCATTGCCCAGGGCCGGGAGGATGTTGCGGATCGCCTGGGGCAAAACCACCAGACGCATAGCCTGACCGTGGCTGAAGCCGATGCTGCGCGCAGCCTCCATCTGGCCATAGTCCACGGCCTGCACGCCGGAGCGGATGATCTCCGCCACATAGGCACAGCTATTGATGCTCATGGCGATAATACCTGCGGAAAACCGCGAAAAATTCGGGATCCAGGAAATATCGGGAAGCGTAAAGCCGATCATGGGAAGACCGTAAAAAATAAACATGAGCTGCACCATCAGCGGCGTTCCGCGGATGAACTCAATGTAGGCCACTGCGAACCAGCGAAGGGGCAGTATTTTGCTCATGCGCATACAGGACATGAGCGTGCCGAAAATCGTGCCGAATAACACGGTGAAAGCTGCGATGACCAGGGTGTTGACGATGCCCTCCTCAAAGAAGCTGTGGTACCGGGCGATGAGCTGTCCGATGGTCTCGATAAACGCAATGAATTTCATGGGGAACCCTCCTCAATGCATAGCCGGGCTTCGCCGCCGAAACGGCGAAGCCCTTGCAGTGTGTCAAAAAAGCCTCGCAGAGTTTGCCGCCCGCAGGCGGAAAAAAATTAACAGTGTGGAATTTGTCCGTCACGGACGGACAAATTATGCGCGCAGCAGACTGCAAGCCTTTTGTCGGAAAAACCCGGAGGGTTTTTCGACAGTCTCAGCCGGGCTTCGCCGCCGAAACGGCGAAGCCCGTGGTTTGCGTACTTATGCTGTTTTCTCTCCCGTGTTTTTACAGGCCCAGGCTGGCAGCCAGCTTAACAGCATCGTCGTAGGCCTTCTGATAGCTGCCGTCGGAGGTGACCTTGTCGATGACCTGGTTCACAGCGGCCACCAGATCCTCGTTGCCCTTGGCGATCACGACAGACTTACCGAAGGAGGCCTCCTCTGCGGTGAAGGCGAAGTTGGAAACCTCCAGGCCGCCGTTGCTGGTGGCCACCAGAGACTCACCCACAGCCTGATCCACTACCAGACCGGCAATGTTGCCATTCTGTACCTCCAGAGCAAGAGCAGGATACTTTTCCAGCTCAAACAGCTCGCTGTCCGGAAGGGCGGACTGGATCAGCTGAGACTGAATGGTGCCCTTCTGTGCGCCGACCTTCTGCCCGGCAAGGGATTCCTTGGTGGAGTAGACATCTGCGTTGCCGGTCTTGACGATCAGCAGCTGCGCGCTGGTCTCATACAGATTGCTGAAGTCGATCTCCTTTGCACGCTCAGGGGTGTTGGTAAAAGCCGCGATGCCCAGGTCAACCTGTCCGGACTGCACAGCGGGGATGATGCCGTCGAAGGACATATCCACTATCTCCAGCTTAACGCCCAGGCTGTCGGCAATCTGCTGTGCCAGCCACATATCGCAGCCAACGAAGTTAGCGTCCAGGTCCTTGAACTCATAGGGGGCATACTGGGCCTCGGTGCCCACAACCAGCTTGCCGCTGTCCTTGATCTTTTTGAGCAGAGCTCCGGTCTGCTCCTGCTGGGTGTCGCCGCTTCCGCCGCCGGCCTGATCGTTGGTCTTGCCGCAGCCGGTCATAACCGACAGCAGCATCAGCACACCCAGTGCCAAAGCAAGCATCTTCTTTTTCAAGTTAAATTTTTTCATACTTTCCTCCGTTCCATGCATTTAAATGCATATTCTCTTGATTTATGTGCATAATTATACACTCATGAATTGATTTGTAAATAGCCGCGTGTCACAAGAATGCAGGAAAAATATACCCTCGAATTGTGTAAATATGCAAAAAAGGGAGAAGCTGTCCGGGCGGCAGCTTCTCCCTGCGTAGTAAAAGGTCTTAGGGAAGCCGTCAAAACGACAGCTTCTCCATCCGGTCAAATGCGGTTTTAAGGTGTTCGATGCCCACGGTGCAGGCGATGCGGAAGTGTCCCGCGCCGCTTACGCCGAAGGGCGTGCCGGGCGTGACCAAAATGTGTGCCCTCTCCAGCAGGGCCTTGCAGAACTGCTTTTCATCCAGCCCGGTTTTCTCGATGCCGGGGAAGAGATAGAAGGTGCCCTTGGGGCGGACGAGACTGAGGTAGGGGATCTTTTCGATCCGGTCGGCGGCGTAAAAGATGCGGTCGCGGTATTCGGAAATATACTTTTCCCGAATCGACCTGCGCATGGAAAGCGCCTGGATGGCCGCACGCTGGGAAATAGAGGGCGCCGTGTAAACCAGCGCGCCGTTGATGCGGTTCATCACCGCCAGCAGCTCCGGCTCGGCGATAATAACGCCGACACGCCAGCCCGTCATGAGGTAGTTTTTGGAAAAGCTGTTCAGGGTAATGGTACGCTCGGCCATACCGGGCAGGGTGCGGATAGGGCAGAAGTCCCCCTCATATAGATATGTGGTATAGATCTCATCGGCGGCAATCAGCAGATCATACTCCTGCGCAATGCGGGCCAGCATGGACAGGGTGTCCCTGTCATAGCTCATGCCCGTGGGATTGGCGGGGTTATTGAAGATAATGGCCTTGGTGCGCGGCGTGATGGCGGCGCGGAGGCGGGCCTCGTCGATGGCGTAATTCTCATCGGCATAGGTGGGCACATCCACGCACACGCCGCCGGCCAGCTCGATCTGGGAGCGGTATACGGCAAAATAGGGAGAAAAGACGATCACCTCGTCGCCGGGGTCCAGAATGGCGAGCATGGTAAGGGCCATACCCAGGCAGCTTGATGTACTCACAAGCACATGGTCGTCGGAGAGGGGCTGGCCGAAATCCTCCTCCCAGGCCCGGCAGACCGCGGAGATAAGTTCCGGATCGCCCTTGGGGTCGCCATAGTGGGTGTGGCCCAGTCCGGCGTCCCGGAATGCGGCGGCGATGATGGCCTCATCGGTGGTAAAATCGGTGTCGCCGATGCTCAGGTCAATAATATCCTTGTACTTGGAAAGGGCCTCGGTGTCAAGGGATAAGCCCGTTCCTCCGAGCTGAAAACGCCGGGCAATGTAGTTACGCTTCATTTGCAGATACCTCCTTAACAACATGTGGGATCACAGTGGACCCATTGGGGATCACATAGATGGTTTTTCCCGGAAGCCGGGCCGCCTCAAGCAGCGCATCCACATCGGAGAAGGCCCGGATTCCCATGGGCTCCACCGCCTTGGGGTCGATACTGGAATAGAGCAGGATATTATAGCGCTGTGCCTGCTCGCAGTTGAGGAAGAAAACATATCCGGCCACCGTGAAATGCTCCCGCAGGCGCCGCTCAATGGTACCGGCAAGGAGATCCTTCGACCAGCCGAAGTATTCGGCGGGTCCACCCCCCTCCCGGGCCTCGATCACCAGGATCAGCGTGCCCCCCGGCTTCAGGGCCGATTCCACATTATCAATGGCCTTGGTACCCTGGTAGAGCGAAATATCCTTGGGAAAGCCGCCGCAGCTTGTAATGACAACATCCGCCTTCCGGGGCACATCCACCTGATAAATGCGGTTAACCGTCCGGCAGGCCTGCTCCCAGGAGGTGAGATAGTGGCCGGAAAAAATGGCAGCCAGACGCATCTGCGTGTTCATGACAAGATTGACCATAAACAGGTTTTTCACCAGACCAGCGGCTTCGCACATATCCTCGTGCAGGGGATTGCCCTGCAAAATGCCATTGCCCACGGCGGGGTTAGATCGCAGGACTGCGGCATCCAGGGAAAAGGCATGGTTGTGAAAGATGGTCTCCCGGCCGCTGATGCCGGGCAGAATGCTCTTGCGTCCGCCGCCGAAGCCGGCCATCACATGATGTGTTGCCGCGCCGAGGCAGATGACCATATCCGCCAGGGCCGCAGTGCGATTGATGGAGACCGGTGTGCCGTGGGGCGTTGTGCCGAGGTAGACAAGATCCTCCGATTCGCAGTTGTGGTTTTCCACGGTGATCCGGTCGTAAACGGCGTCCGTCACCAGGGTGCGCAGCTCCGCCTCGTCGCCGCCGGTATGCGTGCCATTGGCGATCACGATGGTGATGTCCCTCTCGCGCACGCCGCAGCGCTGGGTGAGATAGTCCACCAGATGCGGCACCACCAGATCCTGCCGCATCCAGAAGCGCGACATATCGCTGACCACCAGCGCAACGGTGCTGCCCGGAGTGACCCGCCGGCACAGAGGCGCGCTGTCGATGGGCGCATCCAGCGAGGCCCACAGCTCCTTGCGTATGTCGGAAATCGGCTCCACCACATTGCCGTGCAGCTCTCCGATGATGTTTTTCTCCTCCAGCGGAAACTCCACTGTGCCGCTGCCGTATGCAAATCGATAGGTTTTCATTCGCTCCACCTGCCTATCCCGTAAAAATAATAGTTAGAGTATACGGCAATGAAGAAAAAGATGCAACAGACAACATTCATAAAAACGAGAAAAAATTACAGCGTGTCGAAAAAATTTTTCCGACACGCTGATATAGGATTTGCTTCAGTCAACCACCACCGACGCCAGCTCCTTGGCGGAAATGCGGTACACCGCCCCGTCGATGCCGTGGCTTTGGAGGGCTTCCAGCACCGCGACCCGCTCATAGGGGCAGCCCAGCAGCGCGGCGCAGAGGGTGCCTGCGTCCAGAGTGGAGAAGAAGTCGCCGTACACGGCGGCGTCCCGGATAAGCCCCTTCTGCACATCCAGCTTGAACTGGACCTTCCCGCCGGCAAAGCGGCCCGTCCGGTCAATGGTGAACTTCGGGCTTCTGCCGAAGATCCGCTCCCAGCTTTGAAACTGCTCCCGGGCGATCTCCCGAATGCGGGCGTCGTCCTCCGGCGTGACGGTATAGGTAGCGGTGCTGCCGTTCATAATGTGGCGCACCATGGTCTCCTTGAAGGTCTCCGCGTCCATGGGGCCGGGAAGATGCTCGGAGATGTTGGTCACGCGGTCCCGGACGGACTTGATGCTCTTGGAGGTGATCTTATAGCTGTCCACGGTGGTGGACGCCACCATCTGCGCAATATCCGTGTCAAACAGCAGCGAGCCGTGATGCACAATGCAGTCGCCCAGCCGGTACTGGGCGTTGCCGGAGAACTTTTTGCCGTCGATGGTCAGGTCGTTGCGGCCGTTGAAGGCGGCCCTCACTCCCATCTCCCGCAGTGCGTCGATGACCGGGGCGATGTACTGGCCAAATTCGATCTCCTCGGCCTCCTTGTGCTGGATAAAGGTAAACTGCCAGCCGCCCATATCCGTATAGATGGTGCCGCCGCCGCTCATGCGGCGCACTAGATGAATGCCGTGGGCATTTGCTTATGTGTGATAAAGAAGCAATAGAAGTGCAAAAAATTTTGCCGTTCCTATCCGACACTTGGCCATTGTGTCGGATAGGTCGGGCGGTTATT
>SFNH01000197.1 GCA_004554205.1 Clostridium sp. | reverse complement strand
GAGTCGCAGATGGTGATGGAGCAGCAGGGGCCCTTATGGCATTCGCCGCACAGCTGGTCATCCTCGCCGATGTAGCACTTGGCGCAGGTGGAGCAGTGCTTTTCCTCCATGCACTCCGCGCACTTGTAGCACTCCTCGCACCAGTAGGGCGTGTCGCCAAAGCACACACCGCAGTCGTTGCAATGGGTCTCCACCCAGCACTCGTAGTTGCAGTCAATGGTGCAGAACAGGCAGTCACACATATAATCGCTGCCAAAATGGTAGTGGTCGCAGTTAGGACAATCGAAGCCATCGTCGTAGTCGTCCCAGAAGGCGTGGGCATGAAGCTCCATGCCCGGCAGCAGCGAGAGCAGCATCACCATGCTCAGCAGCCACGACAGGAGCCTCTTTCCACGAGGCGTTCTCCTCGTGGAAGAAGTGTACACTTCTTCGTGATTTTGTCTTTTCATTTGTCATCTTCCTCCTTTTCCGGCTCCTGCGGAACCATGAAAAAAATTGCTTTTCCCGCCGTCGGGAATGGGGGACGGCCTGACAGCGGGAATGCCGGTGTCTCAGCTTATCTCTACCATAGTTTTCCGTAAAAAGATATATGCCCAAGTCCTGTTTTGGGGCAAAAACCGCAAAAACATGACTTAGGCATAGACGGAATATACAATGGATTTTATTTTTGATTGTGCAGTTTGACGTAGAGGAATTGGAGCATCACCACGCATCAGCGAGCAGAAAGTCTGCAAGATGAACGATTTTGATGCCGTTTTCGATGCCGGTATCCATTTCGTTGAGCGTGACGACATATTTGGGGTAATGGTCGCGGAGCTCCATCAGGTTCCCCACCTCGCGGTCGGAGGCTTCGGGGATCTGGACGCAGACCTGCACGTAAATGCGCTCGTCGCGGCGCGTGGCGACAAAGTCGATCTCCTTGGCATCGTTCTTGCCGATGAAGACATCGTAGCCGCGGCGCTTCAATTCGAGGAACACGATGTTTTCCATCGCGCCGTCCAGCATTTTGCGGTTATAGCCCAGCAGCGCGTATTTCAGCGAGACGTCGGCAAGGTAATATTTTTCCTGCGTTTTCAGGATACTCTTGCCTTGCAGGTCGTAGCGTTCGCAGGGGTAGATGATGAATGCCTGCTCCAGCCAGCGCAGGTAGTTGTAGATGCTCTCCACCGAGACCTTGCGGTGCTCGCTTTTGAGGAAGGTGGAGATCGCGTTTGCCGAGAAGGTCTTGCCCATATTCTCGATGATATACTTCACCACACGGTCAAAAAGATCCTGCTTGTTGATGCGGTGGCGCTTGACAATATCGCGGGAGACGACGGTGTGGTAAATGCCGTTGACGATCTGATAGGCGCTCTGCTCATCGTACTCGCTGAGCGCGATGATCGGAAACGCGCCGAAGCGGATATACTCCTTCAGCAGTTCCCTGCGGGATAAGGTGCTGTCGGCCTTGAAGTCCAGATACTCCTTGAACGACAGCGTATAAACAGGAATGGACACATAGCGGCCCGTCAGATAGGTGGAGATCTCGCTGGACATGAGCTTGGAGTTGGAGCCGGTCACATAGATGTCGGCATCTGCACGTTCCAGCAGACTGTTGACCGCCTTCTCCCAGCCGGTGATCTCCTGAATCTCGTCCAGCAGGAGGTAACAGTGCCCCTTGCCCGCCATGGCTGCGGTCAGCTCGTCATACATCTGCTTGGCGGTGATGTTCTCGGGAATATCCATCTCCGTGTACCGCTTGCAGATGATCTGCTCCTCCCCTACGCCGCGCCGCAGCAGCTCCTCTCTCAGCATCGCAAAGATCGTAGATTTGCCGCAGCGGCGGATACCGGCAAGTATCTTGACGAGCGGCTTATCGATAAACGGCGTGATCGCCGCAATATAATCCGGTCTGTTGATCATCGTATCGCCCCCTTACAGCTATTAGTATACCCAAAAGAGATCAGATATTCAACAAGTTTTTAAGGTCTAACACGAAAAGCTTTTCGTGTTAGACCTTAACGTTAAGCTGTTCGCCCGTCTCTTTCGCTCACACCAGCAATTCCGCTATGTACCGCACCTCGACCTCATGGCCGATCGCAGTGCGATCCGCGCGGGTATAGTTCGCAGTTCGTGCGGTACTCATCTTCTTGACCATCTGGCCGCCGACGGAACCGGCCTCGCGAGAGGTGAGATCGCCGTTGTAGCCCTGCTTGAGGTTGACGCCAACCTCCCTTGGTGTACCCCGGTCATCTTAAAATGCCCATTTACGCATACTTTACGATACGATGAGGGGAAAGGCGCCATGCGCATCGCAATGTGAAACAGGCTCCACTCTGGTGTGTAGGGAGGATATGATTGGAGTAACAAGTGGTTCTACAGGTCTATTGCGGCAGGAAACTCCCGCATCGAAGGGCCCTCCAGCTCACCGATGAACTTATAGAAGATTCGCACGCTTTGCCGAAACGGCTGGCTGCGGTGCGTAGCCTTCTGCATTCCTTCCGGCAATTCTTTGGGGCCAACTTCTATCCGCCTGACAAATGTCACCAAGGTATCCCGATCCAATTCCTTGATGTGCGTGTACTTATTGGTCAATTCAAAAAACGCTCGATA
>SFNH01000046.1 GCA_004554205.1 Clostridium sp. | reverse complement strand
TTCACCGGAAGCTGGGTGTTCTGGGAGGATAGTTCCGATACGCCCGATACTCCCCAGGTTCCGTCAGACGCCACACACACTCCGTCGAATGTCACATCGGGCGGGCCGGTGCGCGCCTCGAAAGGAAGCACCGACATCATCGCGGGCGTCGTGGTGGACGACCAGGATATGAAGCTTAAGGTCGAGGTTCCGACCACGTTTGCGTTTGTCGTAAACGGCACGGTGACGAATGGAGGCAGCGATGCGGTGACCGTGGAAAACGGCGGAGTCCTGCTTCCGAATATCAGGATCAAGGTGGATAAGCCCTCGACAGAGACGGAGAGCGGCACTTATCACCTTGAGGTCGGGGAGCTGGGGAACTGGAAGTTCACGAACTACTCGACGAAGCTCACCGAGGCGGGCGATGCGCGCGAGGGTCTCGCGGTCGACGTCCGGGGCGAGATCAAAAACGAGGGGACGCCGCGATCCAGGAACTACTGGGCGCACACGGCGGCTGTGACCGATGCGGAGAGCGACTTTAAGAAGTATACGATGTCGGTGACGAGCGACCATGTATTGATGGATGCGGAGACCGGAGAGGTCGGGACTGCGAGGGTAGACTTTAATACTGGTCAGACAAGCGGGAACCTGGGGATGGGTCAGAAGATCCGCATCCCGGCGCCGGACGCGTCGGCGGGGATCGATGAGAAGACCGGGTACGCGCTGACGGGCCGGGAGGTAGGAGCCGATTTCAGCGTCAGCGTAGGCGGAAAGAGAGGGAATTACACCCAGATCGAGCAGTCCGCGAAGATAGGGACGGTGATCTGGACGATCGAGACGCCGAGGATGCCGGCGGCGAATACGGCGCCGAACAACGCGTACCAGAAGGAGGCGGCTTTGGCCAATCCTTAAGAGAGGCCTTTAAGATAAGCAACAAAAAATTTAAGAAAGGGAAAGAAGAAAGTGAAAACGAAAAGAAAACATCGGCTTTTGAGCATCCTGCTCACGTTGAGCCTTCTTGCCGGGGTGACGCCGGCGACCGAGGCACAGGCAGCCGAGACAGACACCGCGCCGCCGCCGGCGGCATCGGAAGTTCCGGTTGAGCCCCCGGAAGAGACTCTGGCAAAAACTCCGGCACAAAGAAGCGTCACACAGCTTACCGAACGTATCCAGACCGGTCAGCCGGGGGAGACCATCACCGGGGACAAGGTGATGATTATCAACAACAGCGACAATTACCAGTACACCGCGGCTCTGCCCGCCTGCAAGACGCCGGGGGCGGAGAGCACACCGGCATCCGATTTTACACGGGAGGCCAGGCAGGCCGAGATGGCCGATCCCGGGACCGGGCGGACGCCCCGAATCACCTACACCCGCGGGCAGAAGGACAGCATTTCAGGAGTTGACTGCACATTTCTCGCGGAGGGCGAGCACTGCTACATCTGGATGCGGGATGACATCCTGGCATATTACGGAGATGACATTGCCGCCAAGTGGGCGCAGGATTTTATCAATGTCTACGATAAGCAGTCCTACTATTACATTATAAACGCCTGTACCGACACTTCGGTGGAGGGCTGGACTGATCCGATTCCCTACCGGGACGGATCCGGGAAGTGCCACATCGTTCTCGGCAACGATTCGGGAAGCGCAGGCTATTACGCCCCTTTTGAGACGGAAAAAACGGCATTCCATATCACGATTCCCGTGAGCCAGTACAACAGCTATACGGCGTCCAACTGCCGCGACCTGCTCGTCCATGAGGCGCAGCATCTGCTTCTGGATCATTTTAATCCGACTGCCACAGGAAAGGTCAGAAACGGCAACGAGGGACTGGCAGTGAGCCTTGCCATGTACATGCGGGGCAACAGCGACTGGCTGGGTGGTCTTGACACCAACATCAATATCCGAAACGGCCAGTGGAGCCTGCTTAAGGCCACCAGCGATTCGACACAAGATTATAACTTTCATTATCTCTTTTTCCGCTATCTGATCACACAGTTCGCGGGGCAGGATGGAAAGACCTTCAATACTTCAGGGATCGACTCTGCCGTGTTCCGGTTCTTCCGTACCCTGTACGGCCGGGAGGATGATGGAAAAGATTTCGACGCGTTCCTTGCCGCCTGCGGCATTCGGGGCATCGGAAGCTTTGACGAGGCGGTTCCCGCTTTCTACCTGGCTCTGGCTGCTCAGGAGAGTGAAGGGAAATACGGTTTTTATGATGATCCTGTTTTTTACAGCGGCTTTTCCAGTTTCCCGGTTTATTATGCCAAGGCGGGGCAGAAGGTGAACATTGCTCCGCGGGCCGCCATTTTGATCGAGCCGGAAAACGGACAGTTTGTCGTCCCATCAGACGGTGGCGCAGGTTTGACTTACTACGCTATCACGGATAAGGCAAAACAGCCCGAGGGCCCGAAGAAGGGAACTGCGGAAAACCCCTATCTCATCTCCACCGAGAACGAGTTTTTTGCCATCAATCAGGATTCGGACGCCTGTTATAAAATGACGGCGGACATTGAACTTAAGGCAGACAGCACTGTCTGGTTTGATGGAACCCTGGATGGCGACGGACATACCATCCGCTGCCTGAGCGGGAGAAGCCCGATCCAGATGAATAACGGTACGGTCAGGAATGTCCGCTTCGAGGTCTCCGGGGAGGCGTCGAAGGCGACTGCCTTTATCAAACAAAATTATGGCCTGGTAGAGGACTGTACCCTCACCGGAACGGCTGTTTTTTCCAGTGACAAGTTCGGCACGCCTGCGGCGCTTGTGGATGATAACGGCGGTTCTATCCAGAGGTGTACGGTGGATGCCGAGGTGACCTACGCTGCCGGCAGCGCTGGCTATACTGCCGCTGACCTGCCGTTCGCGCTTTTGTGCGGAAAGAATGAGAGTTGGGCTTCAATCTCTGACTGTCTTGTGGCGGGCCGGCTGACGCTTACGGGCGGATTCAGCGGTACCCCGCTTATCGGCGCTTTGGCCGGATTGGACGAGGGGGAGGTTTCACGCTGTGTCTGCGTGGCTAAGGTGGAGACGGGCGGAGCTTCTCTTTCCGGCGACGGAGCTTGCGGTATCGTATCAGGAAGGAAGAGCAACAATGCTTTCACGGACTGCTATTATCTTGAGGACGGAAACCGTACCTCGGTCGGCGCGGGTGATGCGACCGGTCTGACTGCCGTTTCCGCCGGGAGCCTGACGAATAATGCAACGTTCTCCGCTCTGGATTTTACAACAATCTGGAGTATGGGCGAGAAGCATCCGGTCTTAAACAGCGAGGAGGAGCGTCTCGCAAAGGTGGATTCCGTGGAAGTTCAGATGATCAGTGCTTCCATGTATCTGGGCGAAAGTCCTGATTTAAGCCGCAAGGCCAAACTCATCATAAACGGAAGCGCGAGTGTCGCAGTAACGAACGACATGGTGGATTTAACACCGCTTTATGATATGAAGGCAGCGGGGAATGTGGAACTTCATGGCGTCTATGGGAATAAGCCTTTCTCCTTTACTTTAAATGTGACGGTTCCCGAGGTCACGGCTTTGACCGTTTCAAGCGCCGGCACCACAAAGTTCGTGGTTGGGCAGACATATTCCCCGGATGGGGTGAGGTTGAAGGTTAACTTCCCATATGGAAATTACTATATTACATATGGCTTTACGGCGGATCTTGCGGGGAGAGCGCTCACCGCGTCGGATACGCAGGTGACCCTTTCCTACGGCGGCAGGACGGCTCCGATATCGATCAGGGTATCAGGAAGAGCGGTGGAGAGCCTCACGGTTCTGAGGGGCTGTAAGATCGCATATGAGGTTGGAGAGATTCCTGACCTGTCCGATATGATGCTGGAGCTTCACTTTGATAATGGGGATGTTGAGTACACTACCTATACAGAGGGCAAGACCACCTATGATCTGCGCCTGTTTGGAACCCCCCCGAGGCGCGCCAGCCTGCCGCCCATCACCTGGAGCGAGGCAGAGACATGGGTCAGGACCCCGGTGAAGAAAGATCATGACGGGTATACTCTCTATGTATTCGCCGGCGATCCGGGAAGCGAGTATGTGACGAAAGCAGCCGATAGCCTTGGAATCCTGCAGGTGGGGTACAGGACTGTGTTCCAGCTCACCTGCGAGGACGGCACTCCCTTCTCTTCTGATGAGACCTTTAATGAAAAGAGGGGGCTCACAAAGGAGGAGGCGTTAAATCAGAGGACTCCGGATATCGCACCGACCCCGGGAGAACAGAATGGTGTGACCGGCACTTATAAGCTGAAGGAGTGGAAGTCGGAAGCGGACGATGAAAATCGGATCGTCTACTACACCGGTGTGATGACCTTTGTACCCGATCAGCTCACGGGCGACGGATATACCATCGACTATATCGCCGAGACGATCACGGTGGAGGCCGGATTTGAGGCGGCTACCGCGCAGACGGGCGGGACAGCCGTTACCAGCGGCTCTGTCACCGAGTATCTCGGCAGGACGATTTACATCCGTGCGGTGGGCGGCGATAGCTGGACGGCGATCGACATCGCGGCGCGTCCGGCGGCTCCTGACGGGCTGACAAAGGCGGAGGAGACGGTCAAGAATAAGAAGGATGCCGTCTTAAGCGGCGTCGACACCACGATGGAGTATTCCATGGACAGCGGCGCAACGTGGACGGATGTCGACAGGGAAACGATTGAAAACCCGGAAAATAAACCGATCAGCGTTCGTGTGAAAGCGACGGGGAGAGCACCTCACGGCGAGGCGGCAGAGTTTATGTTCCCTGCCAGCGAGACACTGATCACTGTCACATTTGACTTAAACGGCGGCGATGGCACAGCGCCGGATCCACAGCAGGTGGCATACGGAGAAACACTCACAGAGCCTGACCCGGCACCGGAGAAGGAAGGCTGTATCTTCAAGGGATGGTACACAGATGCCGGAAGCACTAAATGGAATTTCGCAGACAGCGTAGAGGAGACAATGACGCTTACGGCACAGTGGAAGGAGCCGGGTACGGTTACGATCACCTACACGGCCAGCGACGGCGGAAGCGTGACTCCGACAAGCGAGGAGGTAAACTCCGTAACCGGTACGGCACAGGGTTCCACAGCGCAGGCTGACGAGGGTTACCATTTCGTGAATTGGACAGATGAGAGCGGAAGCGAGATGTCGTCTGATGCGGCATTCATTCCTGAAAGGCCGGCAGAGGGCTATGACACAGTGACCTACAAGGCAAATTTCGCGGGGAACAGCTACACTGTCCGGTTTGACGCCAGCGGCGGCAGAGGGACGATGAATGATCAGACATTCACTTATGGCAAGGAGCAGGCCCTGCGGACGTCCGCATTTGAAAAGAGTGGATATCTGTTTGGCGGCTGGGCGACCAGCGAGGAGCGTGCCGCGGGCGGAACCGTGGATTACGCGGACAGGGAAGCAGTTAAAAACCTCACAGCCGAGGAAAATGGCACAGTGACATTGTATGCGGTCTGGAATGTGGAGCAGCATACCCACAGCCTGACCTATGTTCCGGGGAAGGAAGCGACCTGTACGGAACCGGGAAATACAGAATACTATCAGTGCGACTGCGGAAGATGGTATGAGGATGGAACCGGAATCGTCGAGATCACGGATAAGAGCAGCGTCGTGATCCCGGCTACGGGTCACAGGCTCTCTGAATGGGATTATGAGACGGCAAGACACTGGAAAGAATGTGAAGTCTGCGGCGAGATCCTGGAGAGAGCAGCGCACGTTTACGGAAGCGGCAATACCTGTCATGTGTGCGGATATAAAAAGAAGAGCCCGAGCGTAACAAGAAGCCGCGGAGACGCGGAGGTGGCGATCGGGAGCGTCACCAGTACTGTTCCGAGTGCGTCTGCTTCCGGAAACGGTTACAGCGGAGGAGAGTGGTCGATGGTTGACGGCAAATGGGTTTATGTCCTCCCGAACGGGACCTGG
This sequence comes from Clostridium sp., assembly GCA_004554205.1. Classification (GTDB taxonomy): domain Bacteria; phylum Bacillota; class Clostridia; order Lachnospirales; family Lachnospiraceae; genus Brotaphodocola. Next base: position 6,910 of record SFNH01000046.1, on the reverse strand, counting down.
GGGTCCGGCGGCTGGATGTATCTGTATAATCCATCTTCCCCGGATAAGACAAAGGGCGGCTGGTTCTGCTTTGACGACAAAGGGGCCCTGAGGTCCGGATGGGTACAGGCGCCCGATGGAGGCTGGTACTTCTGCAATAGTGGAAACGACGGCAACTTCGGTAAGATGGAAAACGGATGGCACAGCGATACAGCGGACGGCAATACCTACTACATGGATCCGGTGACCGGCCGGATGCAGACCGGATGGAAGCAGATCGACGGGAAGTGGTATTACTTCGCCACCGAAAACGATGTGCCCCGGGGTAACCGGACAGAAAATGGGGTTCAGAATCAGCCCGGCGCCCGAAGCCATGGAGCCATGTACCGGAATGAAAAGACACCTGACGGCTACACCGTAGATGAAAACGGTGTATGGATTCCATAACAGACAGGAGTGTGAGTGAAGATGAAGCATTTCATACAGAAATTAAGTATTGTGCTGGCAGCCGCCCTTCTGATCGCAGCCGCCCCGGTGACGGCACTGGCGGGGAAGACGCTGCGGCAGTCAGGGAGTGAACAGGCGGTATCGCCTTCTGATGCAGCCCGAATCGAGGATGAGGAGATTCCTGAGGATGAGGAGATTCTCGATGAGAATGAGATTCCTGATGAGGACGAGATTCTTGAGGCGACTCCATCTGATGCGGAGGATGAGGAAATCATCCCCGCAACGCCCTCGGATGCAGAAGAGGTATTGGACGAAAAGGAAACCGACCTCGACATAACTGGCACCTGGACGCTTGACGGCGTTACAAGCTATCGCTTTGACGGGGACGGGACGGGAGCGCTGCTCCTGCCTGAATCGGAGTACGCTTTCACCTATCGGCTCGAGGGTGAGGCGCTCACCATCGATTTTGAGAGCGTGAGAGCCCAAGACGGCACCTACCGGGCCGGCATGGAGGGTGACAGGCTCATCCTCGCCGGGGGCGAAGGAACTATTGGCGTCACCTATGAATTTACGAAAGTGAAATAAAAGAGTAAGGGGCGGAGGCTTTTACAGCTTCCGCCTTTCTCTTGACATTTTTAAAAACTACTGCCACAATAGTGACATAAACGCGGGGAAGAACCGGCGATGGCACGCGAAGGGGGTGAGGGACCGGTGAGACGGGAAGAGCTGCTTGTCTCCAGGCTGAAGGACTACGCACAGACGGATATGCTCCCGCTCCATATGCCGGGGCATAAGCGGAAGCTGGGTTTTTCGCTCACCGGGGATTTCCCGGATCCCTTCGGCATCGACATCACGGAGGTGGAGGGGTTTGACAATCTGCACCACCCGGAGGGGATTCTTAAGCGCTCGATGGAATGGGCGGCGGGGGTGTACGGCGCGGACATGACCCGGTATCTCGTAAACGGCAGCAGCGGCGGGATATTAAGCGCGGTCTCCGCCGCGGTGCAGCCGGGAGGCAAGCTTTTAATGAGCAGGAACTGCCACAAGTCCGCTTACCACGCGGCGGTAATAAACCGCCTTGAGGTCGGGTATATTTATCCACAGATGCTCGACGATTTGGGGATACAGGGCGGGATTCTGCCGTCGGATGTGGAAAACGCCCTGAAACAAAATCCGGACGCGGAGGCGGCGCTTGTGGTGTCGCCCACCTACGACGGAATCGTGTCGGATATCCGGGCGATCGCGGAGGTGGTTCACCGGCATGGGATCCCTCTTATTGTGGACGAGGCGCACGGGGCGCATTTTTCGTTTGGAGGGCGGAATTTCCCGGAGTCGGCGCTCTCCGGCGGGGCGGATATCGTGATCCAGAGCGTACACAAGACGCTGCCGTCGCTGACCCAGACCGCGCTGCTGCACGCGAGGCGGGGGTTGGTGGATATGGAGCGCCTCGCATGGTTTTTGCAGGTCTACCAGAGCAGCAGCCCGTCGTATGTGCTGATGGCGTCGATCGAGCAGTGCATTTATGAGATGGAGAGGGACGGCGCGCGCCATATGGAGGCGTTTGCCGGACGGCTTGAGACCTTGAGGAGGCGTCTTAAGGGCTTAAGCGCCCTGCGGCTGCTCGATGAGGCGGCGGTCGGAAAGAGCGGGGTCTATGATATCGACCGGTCTAAGCTCGTGATCTCCTGCGGGGGCTGTGGCGGCATGAACGGGGAGCTGCTCGGGGAAATGCTCCGGGATGAGTATCATATCGAGATGGAGATGTGCGGAGCGGATTATGTGGTGGGAATCACGACATGGATGGACGGGGAGAAGTCCCTTGACAGGCTGGCGGATGCGCTGCTTGCGATTGATAAGAGACTGTGCGGGCGGGGGCGCCATGCGGCGCTCCGGGCGGATGATAAGCTGCCGCTTAAGTCTCCGGAGGTCGCGATGCGGCTCTCGGACGCGCTTAGGGCGAAGTACGAGGCGGCACCGCTTTCGGAGTGCGCGGGCCGGGTATCCACGGAGTTTATCTGCCTGTACCCGCCGGGGATTCCCATTGTGGCGCCCGGGGAGCGTGTGACGGAGGAGATCGCCCGGCGGGTTTTGCGCTGGTTTGATATGGGACTTCCGGTACATGGTATGGCGGAGGGAGAGGTCAGGCGGCTGCGAGTGGCGGCGCTGTGATAAGGAGAATGATAAAATGGGAAAAATATTTTACCTGATGGGAAAAAGCGCGTCGGGCAAAGATACGCTTTATAAGCGGCTCCTTGAGAAATGCCCCGCGCTGCGGGCGGTGGCGCTCTATACGACCCGTCCGATACGGGAGGGGGAGACGGATGGGGTGGAGTATCATTTTACGACGCCGGAGGCCTTAAAGGCGTATGAGCGGGCAGGGAAAATGATCGAGCTTCGCACTTATCAGACGGTCTGCGGGCCGTGGAGCTACGCCACGGTGGACGATGGCGGGATTGACCTTGGGGCGTCGGATTATCTGGCGATCGGGACGCTGGAGTCGTATGAGAAGATGCGGGATTATTTCGGAAAAGGGAATGTAGAGCCGCTCTATGTGATGGTGGACGACGGCGTGCGGCTCGAGCGGGCGCTCCGGCGCGAGCGGCAGCAGAGGGAGCCGAATTACGCGGAGCTGTGCCGGAGATTTCTTGCGGATGAGGAGGATTTCGCGGAGGAAAAGTTAAGGCGGCTGGGTATCATGCGCGCCTATCAGAATGATGATCTTGAGCGCTGCGAGGCGGAGCTTATCGAGACGATCTTCGGCGGGAAATGATTGTTCTATACAGAATTTAAAAATTGTGCTATACTTTTATTGCAGCTGTAGTAAACGGGGTGTGAGGTGCCTGCCATGCTGAGCTTTCAGGACATTATCGGACATGAACAGATCAAGGAGCAGTTTCAGACGGCGATCGAGAATCACAAGGTTTCCCATGCCTATATTCTGACCGGTGAGGCGGGGATGGGGAGGAAGTCGCTTGCGAGCGCGTTTGCCCTGACGCTTTTGTGCGAGAAGGGGCAGAGCGAGCCGTGCATGGTGTGCCATGCCTGTAAGCAGGCGCTTTCGGGGAATCACCCGGACTTGATCTATGTGACCCACGAAAAGCCGGGCAGCATCGGCGTGGACGACATCAGGGAGCAGATAAGCGACACGATCATGGTGCGCCCATACAGCAGTTACTATAAGATTTACATTGTGGACGAGGCGGAGAAGATGACCACGCAGGCGCAGAACGCGCTTTTAAAGACGATCGAGGAGCCGCCGTCCTACGCGGTCATTTTGCTTCTCACGACCAATCAGGACGCGCTTCTTCCCACGATCCTGTCGCGGTGCGTGAGACTTAAGCTCAAGCCGCTGCGGGATTTTGCGGTGAAGAGCTATCTTACGGAGACGCTCCATGTGCCGGAGGCGGACGCGGAGGTGTACGCGGCGTTTGCGCGGGGGAATCTGGGCAGGGCGATCGCGCTTTCTTCCTCGGAGGACTTTAAGCTTATGCACCGGGAAATGCTGCATCTTTTAAAGCACATCAGGGATATGGATATCTCGGAGATCCTGGACTATATCCGGAAGCTTAAGGATGAGAACCTCGATATCGGGGAGTGCCTGGATTTCATGCTGCTCTGGTACCGGGACGTCCTGCTTTATAAAGTGACAAAGGATATCAACGGGCTTATCTTTAAGGATGAGTACCGGGCGTTAGATGAGATCAGCAAAAAGAGCGCTTATGACGGGCTTGAGAAGATTCTTACGGCAATTGAGAAGGCGAGGGTGAGGCTTGACGCCAATGTGAATATAGAACTGGCAATGGAGCTTATGCTTCTTGTGATGAAAGAAAACTAGAAGGAGACGAAGATAGATGACAAAAGTGATCGGAGTGCGGTTTCGGGACGCTGGAAAGGTTTATTATTTCGCACCCGGAAGGCTGGAGATAAAGAGTGGAGACCATGTGATCGTTGAGACGGCGCGGGGCGTGGAGTATGGCTATGTCGTGCTGGGCAGCCGGGACGTCCAGGACAACAAGGTCGTGCCGCCCCTGCGGACCGTGATCCGCATGGCGACGAGGGAGGATGAAAAGCGGGAGCAGGCGAACCGCGAAAAGGAGCGTGAGGCATTTAAGATCTGCCTTGAGAAGATCCGCAAGCACAAGCTTGAGATGAAGCTGATCGACGTGGAGTACACCTTTGACAATAATAAGATCCTGTTCTACTTCACGGCAGACGGACGCGTTGATTTCCGCGAGCTGGTGAAGGATCTGGCGTCGGTGTTCAGGACGAGGATCGAGCTGCGCCAGGTGGGCGTGCGGGACGAAACGAAGATCATGGGCGGGATCGGGATCTGCGGCAGAGCGCTGTGCTGCCACTCGTATTTATCCGAGTTCATCCCGGTGTCCATCAGGATGGCGAAGGAGCAGAACCTGTCGTTAAATCCGACGAAGATATCCGGCGTCTGCGGACGGTTGATGTGTTGCCTTAAGAATGAGGAGGAGACCTACGAGTACTTAAACAGCAAGCTGCCGGGCATCGGGGATTATGTGACGACCGATGATGGGCTTAAGGGCGAGGTGCAGAGCGTCAATGTGCTGCGTCAGCTTGTAAAGATCATTGTGACGGTGGATAAGGATGAGAAGGAGATCCGGGAATACAGGGCAGATCAGTTAAAGTTTAAGCCGCGCCGGAAGAAGGGCAGAGTGGACGTGGAGGACAGCGAGCTTAAGAAGCTGGAGGCCCTGGAGCGGGAGGAAGGAAAGTCGAAGCTTGATGAATGAGCGGGTGATGAGAGAGCGGGAGACGGATGTCTGCCGGGATGATGAGCGGATCGATGACCTTGAGCGGAACGGCTACCGCATCATCCAGAAGAAGGGCGGCTTTTGCTTCGGGATGGATGCGGTGCTTTTGTCGGGCTTTGCGCGGGTGCGCGAGGGCGGGGCTGCCCTGGATCTTGGGACGGGGACCGGCATTATCCCGATCCTTCTTGAGGCGAAGACGGAGGGGAGGTATTTCGCCGGTCTGGAAATCCAGGAGGAGTTCGCCGAGATGGCGGCGCGGAGTGTCCGCTTAAACGGGCTTGAGGGCCGCGTGGAGATCGTGCGGGGGGATTTAAGGGAAGCCAGCCGGATATTCGGCAGGGCTTCTTTTGACGTGGTGACGTCGAACCCGCCGTATATGAATGACAGCCACGGGCTGAAAAACCCGGAGCTTCCGAAGGCGATCGCGCGGCATGAGGTTCTCTGTACGTTAGAGGATGTGTGCAGGGAGGCGGCGGCGCTCTTAAAGCCGGGCGGGAGTTTCTTTATGGTGCACCGGCCGCATCGCCTCGCGGAGATCATCTCGACGCTTAAGGCGTATAAGCTGGAGCCGAAGCGGATGAAGCTTGTGCACCCATTTGTGGACAGGGACGCGAACATGGTGCTTTTGGAGGCGGTGCGGGGCGGCCGCTCCATGATGAAGGTGGAGGCGCCGGTGATCGTCTATCGTGAGCCGGGAGTGTATTCGGAGGAGATTTATACGATCTATGGATATTAAAGCGGGAAAATTATTTTTATGCGCGACGCCGATCGGCAATCTGGACGATATTACCCTGCGGGTACTGGAGACGTTAAAAAGGGCGGATCTGATCGCGGCGGAGGATACGAGGCACACGCTGAAGCTTTTGAACCATTTTGGGATCAAGACGCCGATGACAAGCTACCACGAATTTAACAGGATCGACAAGGCGCGCTATCTGGTAGAGCAGCTAAGACAGGGCGTGAACATCGCGCTGGTGACGGACGCGGGCACGCCGGGGATCTCTGATCCGGGCGAGGAGCTTGTGAGACAGTGCTATGAGGCGGGAATCGAGGTGACGTCGCTTCCGGGGCCGGCAGCATGTATCACGGCGCTGACGCTCTCGGGGCTTCCCACCAGGCGCTTTTGCTTTGAGGCGTTTCTTCCGGCGGATAAGAGGGAGCGGCAGTGGATAATCGAGGAGCTTAAGAGCGAGACGCGGACGATCGTTGTCTACGAGGCGCCCCATCATCTGGTGCGGACGCTTGAGGAGCTTTCAGAGGCGCTGGGGGCACAGAGGCGGATCACCATTTGCCGGGAGCTGACGAAGAAGTATGAGGAGGCGTACCGGACGACATTTGCGGGGGCGCTTGAGCGGTATGAGACGGAAGAGCCGAAGGGGGAGTGCGTGATTGTCATCGAGGGCAGGAGCATCGGTGAGCTTAAGGAGGAGCGGCAGAGAAGCTGGGATGAGATGAGCCTTGAGGAACACATGGATATTTATGTAAACCAGGGGATCGACCGGAAAGAGGCGATGAAGCTTGTGGCGAGGGATCGCGGAATGAAAAAGCGGGAGGTCTACCGGGCGCTCCTGTAGTGACAGTTCAGTCGTGCGGCTCACCTCGGGGGCGGTTTAAGGAAGCGCCGTTTCCCCGGCGGAGCATGTCATAAAGCGGGGAAAAGCTCCATAGATTAAAGCAAGAAGACACAGGGAAGGCCGTGTATG
>SFNH01000196.1 GCA_004554205.1 Clostridium sp. | reverse complement strand
CATAATGATTGGGCCGCTGCTTATTATATCATTGTATTTTGCGAACTCATTCCTCGAACAGATACAGAAGATATCCGTAACCCTCTGCTTTCATCTTTGCGTAAGGCACAAAGCGCAGGGCCGCACTGTTGATGCAGTAGCGCACGCCATTTGGGGACTCCGGATCGCCGGTGAACACATGACCAAGGTGAGAATCTCCGGCACGGCTTCTGACCTCCGTGCGGCGCCTGCCGTGGCTCAGGTCCTCCAGTTCCACCACGGCAGGCTCTTCAATGGGCTTTGTGAAAGCCGGCCAGCCGCAGCCGCTCTCGTACTTATCTGTGGAGGAAAAGAGCGGCTCGCCGGTGACGACATCCACATAGATGCCCTTTTCAAACTTGTCCCAGAACTCGCCCGTGAAGGCGCGCTCCGTGCCGCTCTCCTGCGTCACGCGGTATTGCTCAGCCGTCAGCTTATCCCTGATTGACTCCGCCGCAGGCTTTTTATAATCGCCCGGATCGATGCGCAGTCGGGAAAAGAGCTTCATCTCCGCGCGCGGGATGTGGCAGTAGCCGTTCGGATTCTTTTCAAGATAATCCTGATGATACTCCTCAGCAGGGTAGTAATTTTTCAGCGGACCGATTTCCACAAAGAACTTCTTGCTGCGGCTACGCTCTATATCCGCAATGCGCTCCACCGTCTCCTTCGCCTTATCGTTGGTGTAGTAGACTCCGGTTTGGTACTGACCTCCTATGTCGTTGCCCTGTCTGTTTTCAACCGTTGGGTCGATGACATAGAAGTAGGCCAGCAGCAGCGCGTCGAGGCTCACCTGCCCGAGGTCGTATTTCGCCCATGTTTGTTTCCTGTCCGCTCTTTTCCTTCGGCACAGTCTGCCGCCCGGCAGTGCAGCCGCTCAGCAGCAGTACCGCGGTGAGCAGAAGCGGCAATACTCTCCGATACATGGTGTATCCCCCCTTTCTGAGAAGATAAATTCGTTTGTCAGCCCATATCGGCGGCAAGAGCCTGGTCGATGAGCTTTTGCAGCGTCTCCGCCTGCTTCTTTTCCGTGATGGCGCCTACGATGGGGTCACCCACGATATTGCCGTTACGGTCAACCACATAGGTGGTGGGGTAGGCAAAAATGTTTGTAGTGAACTTTCCCGCCTCGCCGTCGGAAGCGAAATACACATTCTGGTAGGTCACGCCTTTCTTGGCCAGTACATCTTTTGCTTCGGAAATTGCCGCTTCATCGCCATCCAATGTGAATGTGTTGACACCGATGAGTGCGCCGCCCTTCTTCGCAAGCTCCTTGTTCAGTGCGTCCAGCTCGGAAAGCTCGCCCACGCAGGGATTGCAGGTGGTGAACCAGAAATTCACCACGGTGACGGCGTTGGCGGAGAACAGCTCGTCGCTCTTCACCGTGTTGCCATCCAGGTCCTTGCCCTCAAAGGCGGGGAATTTCTGCATGCTGCCGTCATCAGGCGGCGTGGTCATGTCGCTGCCCGCGGGCACGCTCATAGCGCCATCCGTAGATTGCTGTGCCGCCTCGGGGTACGTTTTCTCTATCATGGTCAGCTTGTTTTCAATCTCGCGGATCTTCTCCGCCGCCTCCTTGAGCAGCTTCAGCTCCTCCTCCGTAAACTGATCTTTGGAACCTTCGATGGTGTCCAACAAGAACTCACCATAGTTTTTGCCGTCCTCCTGCATGGTCATGCCCTTGTCGGCCGCCATGAATACCTTTTCCCAAAGCTCTGTATTTGCTGACAGTATGGCATTTTCCTGCGCCATCAGCTCCTTGTGCATGGCAACCGCTTCCTCGGCATTCTTCGGTTCGCTGCTCATTCCGTCCATTTTGTCTCCGCCCTTTGTGCCGCAGGCTGCCAGAGAGAGCACCATCAGTGCAGTAAGCAGCAGTGCCAGAATTCTGCCGGCAGTATTCGTCCTATTCATCTTCATTCGTTTTATTCCTCCTTGTTATTGTTGTTTGTCTGTAGCGTTTCCGCTGCTTTTGCCTTATCTTTACCTTCTCCGAAGCCGTAGCGGAAACGCACGGCATTTGTCGGACAGGCGCGGACACACATCCCGCAGCGGATGCACTCGGTATGGTTGGGCATTTTCGTCACATCCACATCCATTTTGCAGGCTTTGGCGCATTTTCCGCAGGAGACGCACTTATTCTTATCCACCTTCATCTGGAAGAGGGACACCCGGTTGAACAGCGCGTAGAACGCGCCAAGCGGGCAGAGCCACTTGCAGAAGGGACGGTAGAATACCACGCTCAGCACTACCACCGCCAGCAGAACGCCGAACTTCCATGTAAAAAGAGTGCCGAGCGCTGCCCGGATACCGGAGTTGGCAAGGGACAGCGGGATGGCTCCCTCCAGCACGCCTTGGGGGCAGAGGTATTTGCAGAAGAACGGATCGCCCATACCCACATCGTTTACAAGGAACGCCGGCAGCAGGAATACCATCACCAGCAGGACGGCGTACTTCAGGTATGTCAGCGGCTTCAGCCTCTTTGTGGAAAGCTTCTTAGTGGGGATTTTGTGCAGCAGCTCCTGAAACCAGCCAAAGGGGCACAGAAAACCGCAGATGAAGCGCCCCAGCAGCACGCCCAGCAGAATGAGGAAGCCTGTGATATAGTAGGAGAAGCTGAACTTGGAAGACCCCACCACCGCCTGAAACGCCCCGATGGGGCAAGCCCCGGACGCCACCGGACAGGAGTAGCAGTTCAGCCCGGGCACGCAGACGGTCTTCCCCGTCCCCTGATACAGTCCGCCCTTGAGAAAGTTCGGCAGATGCAGGTTGGTCAGCAGCGTCGCCCCCGCCTGAATCCAGCCCCGGAAGCGGGACATGGTCTGTGAAACGCCTGAAAACTTTTTACCCAATGCCCACACACTCCAGACATAATTTGATTGCTTTGCCCAGCACCGTTTCTGCCTCGCCGCGCCAGACGCCGAAGCACAGCATGGCGGCTCCGGCGAGCAGAAGCGTGATCTGCGCCGCCACCTTCTTTCCGTGACTCAAGTTTCATCACCCTTTCCGTTTTGTGCCTTCATCATAGCACGGGAGAGTTAAAGTCCCTGTTAAGAACAGAAACTTAACACAAACCTTATCTGTTTTTGCTATAATGAAAGCACCAAAAAAACGAAGAAATAAAAAGGAGGGCTCTCATGCACCTTTTAGTAATTGAAGATGAACGCGCCCTGTGCGAGACGATCGTCCGCAGCCTGCGGCGTTTGGCATACAGTGTGGACTGCTGCTACGACGGGGAGAAGGCGCTGGAGCTTCTGGGCGTGGAGCGCTACGATCTGGTGCTTCTGGATCTGAACCTGCCGAAAAAGGACGGCATGACGGTGCTGCGCACCCTGCGGCAGACCGACCGGGAGACGCGGGTGCTGATCCTCTCCGCCCGCAGCGAAGTGGAGGACAAGGTGCAG
>SFNH01000195.1 GCA_004554205.1 Clostridium sp. | reverse complement strand
GCGGCGGCATACCGCGCCGGATGTGCGCCCGATACGCTGGGGAAGATCTTGGACTGTCTTGTGACGGAGGAGGCGCTCTCCTACATTGCCAAGGACGGATGTCTTGCGGCAGCGATGGCAGTTTTAATGGAAAAGATCCTTTTTTACTTAAGGAAGCGGGTAAAAGAGAACCTGCGGGTGGAATGTATTCTCTATGCGAACGGGTACGGCGAACTGGCGAGAAGCGACGGAGCGGTAGAGCTTCTGGAACAAATCCGGCAGGAAGAGGCACACTTGCAGTAACATGGTTTAAGGAGGAAACGGTATGGTATATTTTGTCGGGGCAGGTCCGGGAGCAAAGGACTTAATTACGGTCCGCGGAATGAGACTGCTGGAGCGGGCGGACGTCATTATCTATGCGGGATCGCTCGTGAATCCGGAGATCCTTTCTTATGCCGGAAGCGGGGCTAAGATCTATGACAGTGCAAAAATGACGCTGGAGGAAGTACTTGCAGTCATCCGGGAAGCGGAGGATAAAGGGCTTACCACCGTGCGCCTACACACCGGGGAGCCGAGCCTCTACGGGGCAGTGCGTGAACAGATGGATGTACTTGCGGCGGAGGGGATTCTCTATGAGAGCTGTCCCGGCGTCAGCGCATGCTTTGGCGCGGCGGCGGCTTTAAATCTGGAGTATACGCTGCCGGGGATCTCACAGAGCCTGATTATCACAAGAATGGCAGGAAGAACGGCAGTGCCAGAGCGGGAGAGCATTGAGAGTTTTGCCGCACATCAGGCGTCCATGGCAGTCTACCTAAGTGCAGGAATGATAAAAGAACTGTCGGAAAGACTGATGGATGGAGGGTATGCGCCGGATACGCCGGCTGCGGTCGTCTATAAGGCGACCTGGCCGGACGAGGAGGCATACGTGTGCACGGTGGAGACGCTTGCTGCGGTGGCGGCGGAGCATCAGATTACGAAGACGGCGCTGATTCTGGTGGGAGATGTGCTGGCAGCGCCGGAGTATGAGCGTTCAAAGCTGTATGATCCCGGATTTACCACGGGATACCGGAAGGCGAAGAAGGGACAGGGAGAGACAGATTGAAGAAGACGGATATAGCTGTCATCAGTTTTACTTACAGGGGAGCAGAACTGGCAGAACATATTCAAAAAGTGATGGATGACGCATGGACCTGCAAATTATATACAAAATGCAGTGATGCCCGTGCAGACGGGATCGGCATGCCTGTGGAGCAGCCGCTTTTTACATGGGCGGGAGAACAGTTTGCGGCGGGAAATGCGCTTTTGTTTATCGGTGCATGCGGGATTGCGGTCAGGAGTATCGCACCGCATGTAAAAGATAAGCTTTCCGATGTCCCGGTGCTTGTGGCGGATGAGGCGGGAAAGTTCGTGATTCCGCTTCTTGCAGGGCATTACGGGGGAGCCAACCGGCTCGCCGGGGAGCTATCAAGAGCGCTCGGCGCGACTGCCGTGCTCACCACGGCGACGGATGTGAACGGGCTTTTTGCGGTGGATGTGTTTGCAGCGACAAACCATCTTGCCGTTGCCAGTCATGACGGAATCGCCCGGGTGTCCGCCGGGCTTCTGCGCGACGGGTATCTTACCATGTCCGTCGCCGGAGAATGCGAAGGAGAGATTCCGCCGGAGGTAAGGCTGGTGCCGTATCCGCCAAAGGAGCCGGTGGATGTGCTGGTTGCGCCGCAGTGCGAAGATGGGGAACAATGCAGCTTATGGCTGATTCCGTCCTGCCTGATGCTCGGCATCGGCTGCAGAAGGGGCAAGAGCGAAGAAGAACTGGAAGCGTTTGTGCGAGAGACTCTGGAGAAAGAGAAGCTTTCCAGCACGGCGGTGGCGGGAATCGCGTCTATCGATGTAAAGGCGGATGAGGCGGGAATTCTGGCACTGGCAGAGAGGTTGGCGGTTCCCTATATCACCTACCCGGCCGGGCGCCTACAGTGTGTGGACGGTACATTCACGTCGTCCGGTTTTGTGGCACAACAGGTCGGCGTGGATAATGTGTGTGAGCGCGCGGCGGTCTGCGCGGCTGGGGAGGGCGGCAGACTTCTGGTGCAAAAGACGGCATGTGAGGGCAAGACGCTTGCCATAGCAGAGAGAAAATGGAGTGTGAAGTTTTGATGAAACATGAGATCTATATTGTCGGAATGGGACCGGGCAGAGAGGAAGATATGACACAGGAAGCGCTCGCAGTGCTGGAATCCTGTGAGGTAATTGTGGGATATACGGTGTATCTGGATCTTCTCGGGGAACGCTTTTCGGGAAAAACGTTTTTGTCGACCCCGATGCGTCAGGAAGTGGAGCGTTGCAGGATGTGCTATGAGGAGGCCAGGAAGGGAAAACGCGTAGCGTTAATCTGCAGCGGGGACGCCGGAATCTACGGGATGGCATCGCTCATGTATGAGATGAGCGAGGAATATCCGTCCTGCGAACTTACTGTGGTACCGGGAATTACCGCGGCAAGCAGCGGGGCAGCAGTGCTGGGCGCACCGTTAAACCATGACTTCTGCGTGATCAGTTTGAGCGATCTTCTGACTCCGTGGGAGAAGATCGAGGCAAGGCTTCTGGCAGCAGCACAGGCGG
>SFNH01000194.1 GCA_004554205.1 Clostridium sp. | reverse complement strand
CGACGAGGGCGAGGGCATGGGCCTCTATCTTTACGACAACGGGACGCGCGCCTACCTCTGCCCCGGTGACGACGGCAACAGCTTCACCCTCTCCGCCGATCGCTTCGGCCGCTACGGGGACGATCAGCATTTTGACGGCGTCTTCTACCGCGATGCCGACTTCTACACCTACACGGACATGGAAAACGCGGAATTTTATGAAGACGAATACTCTACCTTCTATGTCTGGTACTACGACGGCGTGAACCGCTACCTGTTGGGCAACGATTACACCATCGGCGACGACGGCCTTGCCTACCACGATGAAGACGGCCTCGTCTATCCTGCGGGCTGGATCCCCGAAGAACCATATGATCCCGCTGTTGACTGGGGCGCAAACTGGATGGACAGTTGGGACATCTGAGGTCCCGCGGAAGAAGGAGGAAAATGAAATGAGACAACGGAGACCCATTTTGATATTCGCCCTGGCGCTGCTCTGTCTGAGCCTTGCCGCCTGCGGTGCGAAGCAGTATCCCATGCAGATCACCGTGGTGAACCGCAGCACCTACCCCATCGCGGATATCCGCATCAGCCTTACCTCGGAGGAGGGTTGGGGCGAAAACCGCCTGGAGACCACGCTGAAGGAAGGCGAAAGCGCCGGGATCGACCTGGGCGAGTACACGGAAGAACAGCTAAGCGCAGGCTTCCACCTTCAGTTCTACGGGGAGGACGGCCAGCCCGTCAACCCGGACTACGATCCCAGTTCCTCTACCTTTTTTGAAAACGGCGACTTCCTCATTTTCTCGCCGCCAGATCTCGGCATCGCCATCTTCATGGACACCGCTTACGACCGGGAGACCTATGACCAGAAGATCGCGGAGCTCTACGCTGCGGACGGCGACGGCCGGGGCGATGTGATCTCACAGGACGGCATCCCGGTTTTGATGGGTGGCGCACTGCCTTTTACCAATATGCAGAACCTGCTCTCTGAGAATCATGACGACGGCACCTACCGCTATGAGGATATCACCGAGGACGGGCAGCTCCTTGTGGTCAATGCGGCGGAGCAAAGCTGCTTTGTTCCGGATGTGCAGGAGCTGGACGATTATCTGACAGCCTGCGCTCTGTCTTTAAGTGATGCGGATACCTATGAGCTGTTGTCCGCCGAAGAAAATGAGGAATACAGCAAAAATTTAAGCTATCCGGTTTACATCGTAACCTATACCGCCGGTGAGAACGAAGATACCCGGGAATGGACCGTGTTTGTCATGGACACCGACATTTGTACCTATCTTTACGGCTTCTGCGTACCCCCCGATGCTGCGGCGGATATGGATGAGACCTATCAAAATATTTTTTCGCAGCTGTATTTGAGCGATGAAGAATGAGGAGGAATATCACATGAAGAGAAAAAAGCCATATCTTCTGGCGGGACTGGTATTGCTGCTTTTCCTGCTGTGTACAGCCTGCGGCAATGCGGAGGGACAAATCGCCCCGCAGGATGATCCCAACGAGGGTTTGGGAGGTGGTCTCAACGAGGACACCGTCAACGACTTCAGCGGCTTCGAGGGTATCTGGCTGGGCGAAGCAAATAATGACTACGACTCCATGGAGTTCGACGCCGAGGGCAACTGGACCCTCTACCTCAGCGGTGAAGTGGTGGACGACGGCTACCTCCGCTATGAGCCGGAGTGGGAGGCCATCTATGCCTACAGCAACTTGGACGATTCCGGCAGCCTCATCGCCATGGAGGACGGCCAGCTCTACAGCGCCGCTTACGGCTACTTCAACCCCGGCGAAGGGATGGAGTACCTTTGGTATGAAGACGGCGGTCGTCTCACCGAGGATGACGAGCCCGATCCCTCGGGGGACGAGGTGCCCGACTGGAACGGCAGTTTAGACGGAGACCCGGACTCCTATTGGAGCTGGGATTCCGACCTCTGCCAGCGGAATGTCTCCGAATTCGAGGGTATCTGGTACTATGACGGCGACCTCTCGGCTGAGACCTATATCGTCATCGACGGTAACGGAAACTGGAGCTATTACCAGCGCGCCCCCGGCGCTGAGCCTGCGGAAATGGACTGTGGAGTTTTCACCTACTCCATGGACGAGGTGAGCACCTATTATGCGGACTCCACCATGTATGACGGCGTTTCTTACCGGGTCTTTGAGGTTGACGAGGACTCTCTGGTCTGGGGCGATGAGGGCGTTTACTACATGATGGAGTGATGGAAAGGAAGGAGAACCATGAAGAATCGATGGAAACATATTTTTATCCCTGTGCTGACCATGGCGCTCTGCCTGAGCCTTGCCGCCTGCGGCAATTCTGACGATGTCGCGGGAAATGACTGGCGTACCACCGGCGTGGTGGCCGGTAGCGGCACCATCACCCATGACGGCGAGAGCGTGGACGTGCTGGTCACGGTGAGCGAGAGCAGCGCGGCCTTCTACCGGGATCTGCCGGAACAGGTCCTCTTTGACAGCGTGTCCTTTCCCATGAACATCCCAGACGCGGAGCAGGCATTCAACGCCATCTCCTTTGACGATATGGACGGCGACGGGGAAAGTGATGTCCTGGTGAGCTTCATCCACGAAAACGGCGACGCCACCGAACTGATCTGG
>SFNH01000193.1 GCA_004554205.1 Clostridium sp. | reverse complement strand
TTGACTGTTGCGTAATCCGTCGGCTCATATCCCTGCGGATTCCCGTCGCCAAAGCTTACGATGCTCTTACCTCCGGTCTCTGTCGCATAATTGCCGCTGGCCGGGCCGTCGCTCCCCTTAAGAGATTCGAGCCACTCGTCGAGAGTTCCCGTAAATCCCTGGCTGACAGCCAGCTCATAGGCGGACAGCCCGTTGCTGCCGTCAATTCCGTTGGTACCGTCAGCTCCGCGGGGGCCCGCAGCGCCGGGCGCGCCGTCCGCTCCTTTCAGGGAGGCAAGCCACTCGTCGAGTGTGCCGCTGTAGCCCTGCTGAACTGCCAGAGCATAGGCCGACAGCCCCGAGTCTCCCTTATCTCCCTTGTCACCCTTGCTTCCGCTTGAGCCGCCGCTGCCGCTTGCCCCTTTTTCGCCCTTTTCGCCTTTCGCGCCTGCCAGAGAGGCGAGCCACTGCTCTTCCGTTCCCTCGTAGCCGTGTTCTACGGCAAGCTCATATGATGATTTGCCGTCCGTCCCCTTTCCTTTCAGGCTCTCGAGCCACTCCGTCTCGCTCATGCAGGCTTCCTCTGCGTAATTTTTGTATATGTTGTATCCGCCCGCCGAGAGCGTAAGTTCCTTAAATTCGTCAGCCGTGATATCATCGGGCAGGATGGAAGACGTTGCCGTAAGTCTCAGGTCTGTGATATCCGCCGTCCATGTATCAAGATCAGGTGTCTTCACTCCGTCCGGATCCGCCTTCTGCATCGCTTTCACAAATACCTGATAGCCCGCCTCCTGCACCGCTTCCAACTCAGCGTCCTCTCCCACTCTCTCAAAAGCCTCCCTGAGATTTTCATTCCAGACGCTCCTTGCTTCAACACAATTTTTCACATAAATCTGATATGCCGACTTTCCTTCCTCCGGCACGGGGATGTCTATCACATACGGATCCATCTCCTCATCCGTATAGTAGATCGTATAAAACCATGTCTTCCCATCCGCGGATGTCGTCTTTTCAATCCGGTCAATGCCGTTGCCCTCTAAGCCCTTTAAGCTGTCAAGCCACTCCTGCTCGGAGAGGATCTCTCCGAACACAGTCTCATGGTAAATGCGATAGCCGCCGTTTCTCATAAGCTCTGTAAGCCACTCATACATCGGCATCACCTGATATTCGGAAGGGGTCGCTACGCTTTCCAGCACGCGCTTTTCATAGAACTCGTAATACGACTCCATGCTGCTGTCTGTCAGCTCTCTTTCCAGCAATTCCAGCCACCTGCTGCGCGAGATCGCCGTTCGTTTCACCGCCTCCTTGTACACATAATACCCCGAGGCCTCCGCCAGCCTCTCCAGCCACTTTTCTTCACTGTACGCGCGGCCTTCCCCGGCAAACTCTTCACTCTTATACAGATTGTAGAATGCTGTAAAATAGTCCTCCGCATTTTCATTTCCTGCCAGCGCGGCGATCACTTCCGTCAGTTTCTTGTCCCATTTTGCGTGATTTTCCGGTGTGTCGCCGGAATCCACCACATTCTTCACATAAATCTCATACGCGCTGAGCCCGTCCTCTCCCTCGAGGGAGACGAGCCACTGCTCCTCCGTTCCCGTATAGCCATGCTGCACTGCCACCTGATAGGCCGATTTTCCGCTCTCGCCGGTCGCCCCTATCAGGGATTTGAGCCAGTCCGTCTCACTTCCGATAAAGCCGTTTTTCACCGCAACCTGGTAAGCCGAAAGGCCGTCGGAGCCGATGAGAGACTCTAACCATTCCTCAAGCGTGCCCACATACCCCTGCTCCACGGCAAGCTCGTATGCTGATTTACCATTCTGTCCGCCACCGCCCGACCCTACACTGTAGCTGATCTTGTTGGAATAGATACTTTCTATGTCCTGAGAGTCTACGGCAGATACCGCAAAGGTGATGATCTGCCCCTGCTTTCCGGCAATGAAGGTATCCAGAGAGTATGTAATGACGCCTGTTCCGCCGTCAGCGGCCTTCTCGCCGATCTTCGTCGCCTGTCCCGTAGGATCGATCGTATAAATATTATATTTGCTTGCGGTTCCTCCATTTAAACGGTTCGTGTCAGGAAGCGGCGCTTCCCACTTAAGATTTACCGTGCTGCCGTCCTGTTCCACCTTAAGGCCGGATGGGGGCGAAAGCGGCGCCTTTAGCGTGCCGCCTTCTATGGCATAAGCCAGTACGAGCGTCTGGTTCACGACATCCTCATAGTCAAATTTGATCACATCCACTTCCTTGCCGGTCTGAGGCTCAGTCTGCTTCTGATAATCGGTGGACGGTTTTTTGATCTTTGTCTTATTCCCATCCATGCAAAGGCTTTTTCCGTCTTTATCGAGCAGTCCGTACTGCCCGAATCCCCATTTAAACTTATACTGCTCAATCGTTGCTTTATCCCTCGCCACCGCCGGAACCAACGCGGAAGCATTCAGATCATTGACTGTTCCGGCGATAGATGTTCCGTTGCCTCTCGAGGTGCTCCACGAGGTCGAACCGCTGTAATCGAATGAAAAATATCCGCCTGTGTAATTGTCTACTACCAATAAATCAAACCCGCCTTTAATGGCAATGTCAAAGTGAAAGCCGCCTGTATGGGAGTAATTTTCCGACTCCG
>SFNH01000192.1 GCA_004554205.1 Clostridium sp. | reverse complement strand
TTCAACCTTCGCTGCCAGTACCTTCACACCGCCGATCTCGCGCACCCGATCCATCACATCGCCCAGGGACTCTCCTGCAAGCCTGCTCTTTAGCTTCTCATTCTCAGAGTGCAGGGCTTTTAACTCCTCCATCATGGACTCGATCTTTCCTTTAAGCTCCGCGGGGCTTGTCTTTGCCGCCCTTGCCGCCGCGAACAGCTCATCCTCCTCGTTTCGGTAGTGCGCCATCAGACCGTCTCCGGTCAGCGCCTCGATCCTGCGGACGCCCGCCGCGATGCCCGTCTCAGACAGAATCCTGAACGCATGAATAGAGCCGGTATTAGCCACATGAGTGCCACCGCAAAGCTCCGAAGAGAAGTCCCCCATCTTAACGACACGAACCTTCTCGCCATACTTTTCACCAAACAGGGCCATAGCGCCCGTCTTCTTTGCCTCATCAAGCGTCATCTCCTGCGTCACAACGTCAAGATTTTCTTTAATCTCTTTATTTACCAGATCCTCGACCTTCTTTATCTCCGCGTCAGTCATCGCCGAGAAATGGGTAAAGTCGAAGCGCAGCCTGTCGGGGGTCACAAGTGAGCCTGACTGCTCAACATGATCGCCGAGCACGGTGCGCAGGGCCTTCTGAAGAAGATGGGTCGCGCTGTGGTTCTTCTCCGTTGCGCGTCGCCCGGACTCCTCGACCTTTAAGGTCACGGTCTCGCCTACCGCCAGCATACCGCTTGTCATGCGCCCGACATGACCGATCTTACCGCCCTGTAAGTGGATAGTGTCCTCAACCTTAAATGTGCCGTTTGCGCCGACGATCACGCCGGTATCACCTGTCTGGCCGCCCATGGTGCCGTAGAACGGGGTCTCGTCCACAATGACGGTTCCGCTCTGCCCGTCGGTCAGCGCCTCCACAAGCTCCGTGTCCGTAGTGAGCACAGAGATCTTCGAGTCGTGCACCAGTCTGTCATAGCCGACAAACGTGGTCGTGATCTCGACCGGAATCGACTGATACACCGTCACGTCCGCCCCCATGTAGTTGGTGGTCTTTCGCGCCTTGCGGGCTTTCTCGCGCTGCTCCTTCATGGCAGTCTTAAAGCCGTCCTCGTCCACCGTCATATTCTTCTCCTCCAGGATCTCGATAGTAAGATCCAGAGGGAATCCGTAGGTGTCATATAGCTTAAAGGCATTATCGCCGGAGAGCGCCGTCTCGCCCTTTGACGCCATCTCTGCCTCCATGTCGGCAAGGATCGCAAGACCCTGGTCGATCGTGCGGTTAAACTTCTCCTCCTCCTCGGAGAGAACCTTGAGGATCATCGGCTTCTTCTCCTCAAGCTCAGGATAGCCGTCCTTAGAGAGCTCGATCACCGTCTTTGACAGCTCTGCCATAAATCTGCCCTCAATGCCGAGCAGACGCCCGTGGCGAGCCGCACGGCGCAGCAGGCGGCGCAGCACATAGCCGCGTCCCTCGTTGGATGGCATGATGCCGTCGGAGATCATAAAGGTACAGGACTTCACATGATCCGCGATGATACGCAGGGAAACATCCTTCTTCTCGTCTTTTAAGTACTCGGTGTGCGCCATCGCGCATACCTCGTCAAGCAGCGCCTTGTTTGTGTCCACGGTAAACAGCGAATCCACATCCTGGACAACGACGGCAAGACGCTCAAGTCCCATGCCGGTATCAATGTTCTTCTGCTTAAGCTCGGTGTAATTGCCGTGACCGTCATTGTCAAACTGGCTGAAAACATTGTTCCACACCTCGATATAGCGGTCGCAGTCGCAGCCGACCGTGCAGCCGGGTCTGCCGCAGCCGTACTTCTCGCCGCGGTCATAATAAATTTCCGAGCAGGGGCCGCAGGGACCCGCTCCATGCTCCCAGAAGTTATCCTCCTTGCCAAACCGGAAGATCCGGTCGGCCGGAATGCCGATCTCCTTATTCCAGATGTCAAATGCCTCGTCATCATCCAGGTAGACCGACGGATACAGGCGGTTCGGGTCAAGCCCAATCACCTCGGTCAAAAACTCCCAGGACCAGTGAATCGCCTCGTCCTTAAAGTAATCCCCGAACGAGAAGTTGCCGAGCATCTCAAAAAAAGTGCCGTGGCGCGCGGTCTTTCCGATGTTCTCGATATCTCCGGTACGGATACACTTCTGGCAGGTGGTGACCCGTCTTCTCGGCGGAATCTCCTGTCCGGTAAAATACGGCTTTAAGGGCGCCATGCCGGAATTGATGAGGAGCAGGCTGTTGTCGTTGTGCGGCACCAGGGAAAAACTCTTCATCACAAGATGTCCCTTGCTCTCAAAGAACTCAAGGAACATCCTTCTCAGTTCGTTTACACCATATTTCTTCACTTTACTGCTTCCTCCGTATTATCTGCCTTCCTGGCTGGCTGCAGCCTTCTCAGCATCTTTTTTATCCCTGAATTTTTTGCCGCAGATAATCCCTGCATAGGCGATAGCCGCAAAAATCACCGCCTTGACGGTAAAGCTTACCAAACTTCCTGCGATCGCTGACATATCATTTCCTCCTTATCTTCTGATACACTTATTCTATCTTTGTATCTTACCATAGCCAGATACATTTATCAAGACGAGGGGCTGAACGTTGGCGA
>SFNH01000045.1 GCA_004554205.1 Clostridium sp. | reverse complement strand
GATACCGGATTTCTCCGCACTTTGTGCTCCCGAAATCCTAAAAACATTCGGAATTCGCTCATTTTTCTACGAAAAATGGCTACTTCCTCATGTTTTTGGTGGGTCCCAAAGTCAAAAATCCTTTCGCAAGCAAGCTTGCATCGGATTTTCGACCTTTTGACCCTGGTATCATTATATTCCATTCCCGCCAATATTACAATACGGGGTGGATCCTTTTCAGCCATAACGCATTCTTACGGACTTTGCAGCGAGTGCAAAGTCCTACGCTGAACTGTTACACGTATGACCTTTTTATACCCTGATCCTGCAAAATAAAGAAGCGCCTGTTTCCCAATAAAGAAATCAAGCACTCTATGTAGGCGGCGCATACGCTTGCAAGTACATCTGCGCCGCCCAGGTTTCCCTGATCTATCTGAAGCACCAGCCTGGTGCGGGGTGCTATACTGTATCCTATACCGCCCCCGGCGAAAATGTGCCTTTCCAGATATCAGGGTTATTATCTCCCATATGAGAGTCTTTATGATGGTATTCTCTGCTAGCAACTGTTCAGTATCTTCACAGTCACATCTCTTTCACCAGAATCAGGCTGTCGCCGGGTCTGACTGTTTCAGACGGCAGCTCATTTGTCGCCACGATCGTCTCGATCGTGGTGTGGAAACGCTTGGCAATATCCCATAGCGTATCATTCTCCTGCACGAGATAACCCACGATTCCCGGAAGCTCGTTAAGCTTTTTTGTGTCAAGCGGCGCAAGCTCCGCCCTGAGGATCACCTGCCTGCAGATTGGCTGCAGCACCAGGACGTCAAGGAGAATGACAGCCCTGATCTCCACCGTGTCCCCGCCTGTCATCACCGCCGTGAGCTGCTCCACACCGCTTTCCAGATACCACACGCTGTCCTTCGTGATTCCCGGCGTCTCCGCCTCGTAATGGAAGGGGATCATCTCTGTGGCGGACTGAACCGGGCGGCTGTCATCTGCGCTCAGATACAGGATCTTGACCTCCAGCACACCGTCCATTGCCAGGACATTTTCCTTTGCCTCCACCGCATCGAGCTTTACCGTCCCGCTGCTATGGCAGATCTGTAAAATCCGCTGCTCGCCTGAAAGCTCGACCTTTTCCGCAATCTTGCACTTTCCGGAATTGTGAGTCAGAATCTGCTCAAAGCACGCCTCTCCGGTCTCCATCGAAAGCTCACGGTTCGTCGCATACAGATCGCTCAGTATCTCTAACGGCTGCTCCTCGTAGAGGCGGATATCAAGCTCGATCACAGCGTCCACATCGAGCTCCCGCATTTCCCCGTCATAATCCGGTTTCTCCTCAATGCCCTTGTGGATCAGCCGCAGGCCGATGGCGGGGATCATCTCCTCGACCGCGCCCTGCATTTCCACCTCCCCGGAGAATGGAATGCTCTCCTCCATCCACTGAATCGTGCCGCCCTCGCCTTCCCCCTCATAAACCGTAAAAACCATCAGCGTTCCTTCCAGGTGGACTTTCCCGTCCATCGGGCGGGCGGAGGTCCCCGAAAGCCGCATTTCCGTCCACAGGATCCGGTCAATCGCGGGCTTGCTCCCGGATAAGGTCAGTTCCTCCTTAATCCGGTAGGTGTCCTTGCGGCGCAGGGCGATCGCCGCCACCTCCATGGCTTCCCTGCGTGTCTCGATGAGGGGCGCGCCGCTGCCTGACTCCTCGATCGTTCCGAGCTCCACCGCGGCTTCCGTGTCAAACAGCGTCTCAACCTTCACCTCGAGGGTGATGATCGCCTTGATTCCCAGCTTACGCGAATTGATGATCCCCGTGTCCAGATCCTCAAGCTGCCAGCCCACGCTGACATAGTCCTTCTCCTCGAGCCCCGGCACATTGACCGTCTCCTCAAACGGGATCATCCCGCCCAGGGTCTGCAGTCCGCCCTCCTCCTTGCGGTACAGCACATGAAAGTCCAGCTTGCCGCGGATGACCGCCTTCCCGCTCAGTACCTTCACCGGATCAAGCTGGATCTCCCCCGCGTCCAGGATGACCTGCGCAATGTCGCTCATGGTGTCCGGGACGATGAAATCGTCGTCCAGCGTCACCTGCGTGTTTACCTGGGTTTTCCAGCGGTTCATATGTATGTTTTTCTTTATCAGCTCCAGCATAAAAAAGCACCCACCTTCCCTCCTGGCATTCGGTTTCGGCAGCCGCAGAATATGCGCCAAAACCATCTTTACAGAAAGTTTATGTGAGTGCTCAAAAAATTATGTGTTTTCCTGGCCTTCCGCAGCCGCAAGCTCTGCCCGCAGTCGGAAGAGCTCCTTCTCCAGCTCCCGGACCTTCTCCTCCATCTTGCAGAAATGCTCCATCGTCATCGGCTTCTCCTTACTCTCCACAGGCACGCCCGCAATCTTAACGGGGCGGGCGGGGATTCCGACCGCGGTGGTGTCATTCTCGAGCGGTTTTAAGAGAACGGCGTTTGCGGCGATCTTACAGTTATCTCCCACCTCGAATGCGCCCAGGATTTTCGCCCCGGCGCCGACAGTCACATTGCTTCCGAGCGTCGGGTGACGCTTGCCCTTGTTTAGGCCCACACCGCCCAGTGTGACGCCCTGGTAGATGGTACAATTATCGCCCACCACCGCAGTCTCACCGATCACCACACCGCTTCCGTGGTCGATCAAAATCCCGTGGCCGAGCTCTGCGCCGGGGTGTATCTCAATCTGTGTAAAAAAACGCGCAAACTGGGAAATCAGCCTCGCGATGAAAAACATATGATGCCTGTAAAACCAGTGGGCAAACCGATACCAGATCAGCGCATGGACGCCCTGATACAAAAGAAGCACCTCCAGGGCGCTGCGCGCCGCCGGGTCGCGCTCCTGTACCGCCTTTACATCCTGCCATATATCTTTTAAGATCATCTTTTTATTCCTCACAGTACATATGGTATACTAGCCGCTCTGCGGCTAGTATACCATATGTCTCATCGGAATGACAAGTGTATTCATTGTCTACTGGAAAATAACGGGATTTTCCAGATACTCTGTCCGTATCACGATATAGGGATAGGATTTTTCCACCCCGGTCTCCTCGCCCTTCTCCGGCCCCTTTAGCTCCGTGTCAATGACGATCGCATTCTCCGTCAGGTAAAGCTCGTTCACCTCAATGCTGTATCCGCCGGTGGGCTGTTCGCCGTAGCCGACGGCTATGTACAGACCCTGGTCGTTGCTGTACGTCAGCTTAAAGGGCGCTGCCTTTTTGTCCATCACCAGAGCTTTAAGCTCCTCCGGCAGGTCGGCCTCCCCCACTACCGTGAAATCGAGATCCCGCACTTTATTAAGCTCTTCCTTTTCCACACTGCACCCGGTCAGAAAGCGCGCTATGAACGCACAGACAAACAGACCGGCAAACAGCAGCATTTTCCCGCTCCACCTCTTCACCATAACTGCCTCCCCGCTTAGTTTGATGGTCACTACTAAGTCTATTCCGGCGGGGAGGCGCTTATGACTCTATCCTTCGAGCAGAGCCGCAATGTCCGGGAATATTTCCACGCTGCGCTTCAAAATTCCGTTCATGTACGCGATCAAAGTCCCGTAATTGGTGATCGGCACGCCCTGATCCAGGGCGCAGCTTATGCGGTACTTCATCTCGCGCTCATTCAGCATACAGCCGCCACAGTGGACAACCATGCGGTAGGCGCTTAAATCGTCCGGGAATTCCGTGCCGGAGGTAAACTCAAATACTGGCTCCTTCCCCGTATACCCGCGAATCCAGTTCGGAAGCTTCACAGTCCCGATGTCATCGCACTGGCGATGGTGGGTGCAGCCCTCGCTGATCAGGATCTTGTCGCCGTCTCTGATCTGGTCAAGCGCGGTCACGCCGCGCACCGCCGTCTCAAGGCGCCCCTTATACCTGGAAAACAGGATGGAGAACGAGGTCAGCGGGATATCCCGCGGCGTCTCCCGGGACACCAGCGCAAATGCCTGGCTGTCAGTGATCACCATGCGCGGCTTCTTTCCCAGCTCCTTAAGCGTCTGCCCGAGCTCCGTGTCGCGCACAACGACCGATACCGCCCCCGCCTCCAGGACATCCCGGATCGTCTGCTGCTGCGGCAGGATCAGCCTGCCCTTCGGCGCCGCCTTGTCAATCGGCACCACCAGCACCACAAAGTCTCCCGGCTTAAGCATATCGCCCACGATCTTAAACCGGGGCTCCTCCGTATTTACAAGCTGCCCGATCCGCTCCTTAAGCTCATGTATTCCCGTTTTTTTATCCGCGCTGACGAGACAGACGCGCTCCGGGTCTATACCCGCCTGCGCAAGCTGCTCCCGCGCCGCATAAAGCTCCGCCTCAGAAGCCAGATCCGCTTTATTTAACACCGCCAGGAACGGGATATTTTTCCCCCGTATCCGCTCAAGCAGCGCGAGATCCTCAGCTGCCGCCCCAAGCGTCCCATCGATCACCAGCACGGCGATGTCCGTCTTGTTAAGCGCCTGATAGCTTTTCTTAACGCGCAGCTCGCCCAGATTTCCCTCATCGTCAATGCCCGGCGTGTCGATCATCACCACCGGGCCGATGGGCAAAAGCTCCATAGTCTTTAACACCGGGTCGGTAGTCGTCCCCTTCACCTCGGAGACAACCGCCAGATCCTGCCCTGTAACCGCATTCATGACGCTTGACTTGCCCGCGTTGCGCTTTCCGAAAAATCCGATATGTATCCGCTCCGCAGCGGGCGTCTGGTTCAGTCCCATCCGCTCGTCCTCCTTCGTCTCCTGATCAGAACCTGAAATCGCGGTCGCCGTTCTCGATCTTCACCAGCCGCTCCCGCACGATCTCGCGCACCTTCTCCTTGGGAATGTCATTGATCTGCTGCTCGATCAGCTTAAGCCCCTTCTCTCTCGTATCCTCCGACGCGTAATCCATCAGGTATTCCTTCAGTGTCATCAGAGCGTTCGGCAGACAGCAGTTGCTGATCTGACCCGACTTGCAAAGCGACATAAACCGGTCTCCGGTGCGTCCCTCCCGGTAGCAGGCCGTACAGAAGCTGGGAATGTAGCCCATGCCCATGAGCCAGTTCACCACCTCGTCAAGCGTCCGCTTGTCGCTGACGTCAAACTGACTGGAGGACTCCTCCTCCGGCTCCTCCTCCACATAGCCGCCCACGCTGGTGCGCGAACCGCCGGAAATCTGGGAAATGCCGAGATGAAGCACGCGCTCTCTGCACGCCTTGCTCTCCCTGGTTGACACGATCATGCCGGTGTAAGGAACCGCGATACGAATGCACGCCACGAGCTTCGCGAAGGTGTCATCGTCAATCCCGTTGTCGAAGGTATCCGGGTCAATGTCATCGGCACGGCGAATCCTCGGCACGCTGATCGTATGCGGGCCGACGCCGTACACCGCCTCAAGATGCTCCGCGTGCATCAAAAGCCCCGTAAACTCATAGCGGTACAGCTCCAGCCCGAATAAAACGCCGCAGCCCACATCGTCGATCCCGCCCTCCATGGCGCGGTCCATCGCCTCGGTGTGGTAATTGTAATCATGCTTCGGCCCCGTCGGGTGAAGCTTTAAGTAGCTCTCCTTGTGGTAGGTCTCCTGGAACAGAATGTAGGTTCCGATCCCCGCCTCCTTCAGCTTCCTGTAGTTTTCGACCGTGGTCGCCGCTATGTTTACATTCACCCGGCGGATCGCGCCGTTCTTATGCTTGATGCTGTAAATGGTCTTAATGCTCTCAAGCACATACTCGATCGGGCAGTTCACCGGATCTTCGCCGGTCTCGAGCGCCAGGCGCTTATGTCCCATATCCTGAAGGGCGATCACCTCCCTGCGGATCTCCTCCTGGGTCAGCTTCTTTCTCGGAATGTGTTTGTTCTTTGCGTGGTACGGGCAATATACGCAGCCGTTGACGCAGTAATTCGACAGATACAGCGGTGCGAACATCACAATGCGGTTTCCGTAAAAGTCTTTCTTGATCTGCTCCGCAAGCGCGTAAATCTCCTGGTTCTTGTCCTCGAGCTCACAGTCTAAGAGCACTGCGGCCTCGCGGTGGCTTAGGCCCTTGCGCTCTCTCGCCTTCGTTAAGATCGCATCGATCAGTTCCCGGTTTGCGCGGTTCTCCTCCGCGTAGCGCAGCGTGTCCATGATCTCCTCATGGCTGATGAATTCGTCCGCACATTTTGATTTTGGATCGTACATATGTTTCCTTCCTTTCTTCCTGGGGTCAGGTCAATTCCTCTGTTTGCGGAGGCATTCTCTTTCCCTTCAGAGTACATTAAATTTGATAAGATTTATGGTCTCCACGGTCCACCGCCACCTCATAGCCGATCGACTGCATTCTCCGTTTCATGCAGGCAATGCACTCGGCAGCCTCGTCTCCCGTGCAGATTTTGTTGTCATAGAGCAGATATTTTGCGCGCACGCCGGTGGGCGACAGATTCGGCATCACCACATTCGCGCCAGCTAAAATCCCGAGCTCTCTCCCCTTTGGGTGAATCGTACCCAGCGCCGTGGTGGACGGCAATAATACCTGCGGCAGCATAAGCCGGATCAGGCTTAAGAGATACAGCGTAAGCGTAAGCTCTCCCTGGGGCTCGTCCTTAAAGGGCGTATCGTGATGGGGGATAAAGGGGCCGATGCCCACCATCTCCGGCTTAAGCTCCCTTAAGAATTCCAGGTCGTCGATCAGAGTATCCACCGTCTGCCCCGGCGAGCCGACCATGAAGCCCGCTCCGGTCTGGAAGCCGAGCTTCTTTAAGCTCCGGAGGCATTCCTTTCGGTGGGCCGGAGACATTTCCTCCGGGTGAAGGCTTCTGTAATGGGCGTCATTTGCCGTCTCGTGGCGCAGCAGATACCGGTCCGCCCCCGCCTCACGAAGCCTGCGGTAGCTCTCCTGCTCCCTCTCCCCAACCGACACGGTCAGGGCGCAGTCGGGGAAGCCTGTCTTTATGGCGCGGACAATATCCACAAGACGCTCGTCCGTAAAGTACGGATCCTCCCCGCCCTGCAGCACAAAGGTTCGGAAGCCGAGGCTGTGCCCTGTGGCGCAGCACTCGAGGATCTGTTCCTTTGTCAGCCGGTAGCGGACGGCATTTTTATTGCTGCGGCGGATCCCGCAGTAAAGACAGTCATTTTTGCAGTAATTCGTAAACTCGATCAGACCGCGGACGTATACCTTTTTCCCATAGATTCGGTCGCGCAGCGCCGACGCCCGCTCCCGAATGAGCTCTATGCGCTCGGGCTCCCTCTCTTCAAGGAGGAGCCGCCACTGCTCACGGCTCAAATGTTCACCGCGCTCCAGCGCCTCCGCGCAGTTATCAAATTGTAATTTACTCCCCATTCCCTCCTGCCCCCCTTCCTTCTGTGAAATCTTCCTGTAATACAATAAGGAGGAGCCCGAAAGCTCCCCCATCTCATACAGGTACACAAACAATCCTGCACAAACTTCCCGCAGGTTCTTCCTGTCTTCCCATCAGATGCTCTTCCGGTCAGAAATCACGGTAATCGTCACTTTGCTTTAAGCTCAGCTCACAGCTCAGTTTCTCTTATAGGTAAATTTTACCGTAAATGTACTTTAATGTCAATAACAATTATCATTTTTCTTCTTTACTGCATATCGCCAACCGGTGCTGATACTTCTCCCTGGTAGCCAGACCACCGCGAATATGACGCTCTGATTTATTCACATCGAGCACCACACGCGCCTGCGCCGCCAGCGATGGGTTGATGTGCTCCAGGCGGTCGGTGACGTCTTTATGTACCGTACTCTTGCTGATCCCGAACTTCTTTGCCGTCTGCCTCACGGTCGCATTGTGGTCTATAATGTAGTTGGCGATGGCAACCGCCCGCTCTTCGATATACTCCTTCAAGGTCTGCCCCTTCAGAATGTTTTTTACATCTTATGAGAACAGCCCTTATATTATGCCGCCATTCATTTCTCCATTGCAGTTTGCGATTTCCTGTGATATACTAGCCGCAAGCGGCTAGTATCATGTATTCTAGCCGCAAGCGGCTAGTATCATGTATTCTGACCGCAAACGAATGCGAATGAGGAGGAAACTATTATGACATCCGGACAGATCGGAATCCTGCTTTCCATCGCTGTATACCTGATCGTGATGGTACTTGTGGGATTTTATTTCAGCAGAAAAGGGAGCGGAAGCTCCGCGGACGAATTCTACCTTGGGGGGCGCAAGCTGGGGCCGCTTGTAACCGCGATGAGCGCGGAGGCATCCGACATGAGCAGTTGGCTTTTAATGGGCCTGCCCGGCGTAGCATACTTAACCGGCGTCTCCGACGCGGGCTGGACCGCCATCGGGCTGGCCGCCGGAACCTACTTAAACTGGCTGATCGTCGCAAAAAGACTGCGCCGCTACTCCGTTGCCTGCGGCGCCATCACGATCCCCGATTTTTTCTCCCGCCGCTACCGCGACGAGAAGAATATCCTGATGTGTATCGCCGCTATTGTGATCCTGATATTCTTTATACCCTACACGGCTTCGGGCTTTAAGGCGGTCGGCACACTCTTTTCCAGTCTCTTCGGCGTAAACTACCACGCTGCCATGATCATCGGCGCGGCAGTTATCGTGGGCTACACCGCACTGGGCGGATTCATGGCAGTATCGACCACGGATCTGATTCAGAGTGTTGTCATGAGCATCTCCCTGATCGTGATCGTATTTTACGGAATCAATGTGGCTGGCGGCTGGGAAGCCGTGATGGACAACGCAAAATCCCTCTCCGGCTACCTGTCGATGACGCAGATGCACGACGCCGCTTCCAATGCCTCGACGCCCTACGGACTTTTAAGCATCGTCTCCACCTGTGCATGGGGGCTCGGTTATTTTGGAATGCCCCACATCCTGCTGCGCTTCATGGCGATCCGGGATGAGAAGAAGCTTACGCTCTCCCGCCGGATTGCATCCGTATGGGTGGTGATCTCCATGTCCGTCGCAATCCTGATCGGTATTATCGGCTGCGCCGCTTCCGCGGCGGGCAGCATTCCGCTGTTTGCGAACAGCTCCGAGTCGGAGACCATCATCATCCGCTTCGCCGGACTTTTAGGGCGTCACGGAATGCTCGCGGCTCTGATCGCGGGCGTAGTCCTGGCCGGAATCCTTGCGTGCACGATGTCCACAGCGGACTCCCAGCTTCTGACGGCCGCGTCCGGTGTGTCCCAGAATCTGCTCCAGGACTTCTTAAAGATTAAATTGGATGCAAGATCATCCATGCGGGCAGCCCGTCTCACCGTTGTCGGTATCGCTCTTGTGGCGATCGCACTCGCCTGGAATCCGGACAGCTCGGTATTCACCATCGTATCCTTCGCATGGGCGGGCTTCGGCGCGGCGTTTGGGCCGGTCATGCTGTTCTCCCTGTTCTGGAAACGCACGAACCTGCGGGGCGCGCTTGCCGGCATGGTCGCTGGCGGCGTGATGGTCTTTGTGTGGAAATACGTCATTCGCCCCTTAGGCGGCGCATGGAATATCTATGAGCTGCTTCCCGCGTTCCTCGTATCCGCCCTGGCGATCGTGGTCGTATCCCTTGTGACCGCTCCGCCGTCGCGGGAGATCTGCGACGAGTTTGACTCGATCGGAAAGTAATGTTTGTTTATATCAGGAGAGCGGGTTCGGCCTGATGCCGAACCCGCTCCTTTTATATTCCAATCATACCAACTGTCTTTTCAGGCGTTCCTCCTCCGCCTTTTTATCATCTGCCGGATACCACATAGGATCCGCAATGTTGATACAGCACTCCTCGCCCGGAGCAAACACGATCCTGTGTGGGGTTTCCAACTTGACAAGTTGCTCCCCTACCGGAACCAGATACTCTGTCTTGTCCGTCAGGAATATGCGCTTTTCCACATGGGTTTTAAATCCCTTATCTTTGCTCAGGCTGATTGCGTTAGGTCTGGTGGCAACCACCATCTCCTGTGCGGCATCTGCGGGAACAGGAATGTCAAGCGCCTGCTCCATACCGCCCTTCGGATAGACCTTTCCGTCCCGGATCACCACATTGATAAATGTGGATTCCCCCAAAAAACTGTGTACAAACCGGGAGTTTGGATGGTTGTAAAGGTTCTCCGGCGTATCAATCTGCATGATCTTTCCCATATCGCACACCATCATCCTGTCGGAAATCGCCATTGCCTCGGACTGGTCATGGGTCACGAAGATAATGGTAAAATTGAACTTTCGCTGCAATTCCTTAATCTCGAAGCGCATGGACTCCCTTAATTTCGGGTCAAGGTTGGAAAGCGGCTCGTCAAGAAGCATGACCTTAGGGTTGGTGACAATTGCGCGCGCCAAAGCGATACGCTGCTGCTGTCCGCCGGACAGTTCCGATGGATAAACTTCCTCAAGACCATCCAGACTACAATGGTGCAGCGCCTCCTTTACACGGCGTGTCATATCGGTCTTGTTCACCTTCTGGATCTTGAGCGGGAATGCCACATTGTCAAAAATATTCATATGGGGCCAAACGGCAAACGCCTGAAACACCATGCCGAGCCCGCGCTCCTCCGGCGGCACATAAAGATTCTTTGCCTTGATTGATACCGGCTTTCCGCAGAGGTGAATCTCCCCCTCCGACAGATCCTCAAAACCCGCGATCATGCGCAGGGTCGTCGTCTTCCCACAACCGGACGGACCAAGGAATGAAAAGCATTCTCCTTCCCTAATCTCAAGGTTAAAGTCATCAACCGCCGTCACCGTGCCAAGGGTGCGTGTCGTGAAACATTTTGTTACATGCCGCAATACTACCTGATTCTCCGCCATCTCCTACGCCCCCTTTCTGTCCTTCGTAATCTCAGTGACAATGGTGTTGCATACAATGATAATCACAATCGCAATAGAAGCTAACGCCGATGCCTGCGGAATCATACCTGCATCCCGCAGTGAGTAAATCTGCACTCCCAGCGTTCTGGTATACGGTCCGTACAGCAGGATAGACGTCGTCAGCTCGCGCATAGCGGGCAGGAAGATCAGGAAGAATCCCGATACCATAGCCGGACGTATCAACGGCAGCGTAACATCCTTTAAAGATTCCGTATGAGTCGCACCGCAGGCCCGCGACGCCTCCTCAAGCGATGCGTTTACCTGCTGCAGCGATGCGGAAGCGCTCTTCATTGAGAAAGACAGATATCTCGCCATATACGCTACGAGAATGATCCAGATGGTGTTGTAAAGCTTGATCCCGAAAATAGACCCCGACCAGGACAAAATCACACCGATCGCCAACACCGTTCCCGGTATGGAGTACGGAAGCACCGAAAGAATTTCCAGAACCCCTTTTCCTTTCGGTTTGATTCGGTTGATGACATAAGCAACCATAACGCCCAGGAACATGCAGACAATACCTGCCGTCACGGACAGGAACAGTGAATTCTTAATGGAGTCAAGCGTAGCTGCGGATGTCAGTACCTTCTGGTAGTTCTTCAACGAGAAATTCTCCGGCGTCAGCGGCAGACCATATGCGTTTACCAGCGCCACAAGGAAGATCATAACAAGCGGAACCACCACAATCACAATCAGCGTAAGGCAGGCGAACAAAAGCAGCGGATACTTTGCACCACGCAACTTGATCAGTGTCGGGCGCATGGATTTGCCCTTGATGATATCGTAGCTTCCGGAACTTAAGATCTTTTTCTGTATCACGAGCGCCACTGCTACCACCGCCACCAGAAGAATGGAGAGCGCCGCACCCTGGCGGATGCCCTCAAAGCTTCCTGACGATTTGTAAATCAACGAATAAATCATCGTCGGCAGTGTGTAGATGTTCTTGGAAAATCCAAGAATGGACGGCACGCCGAAATGCGCCAGCGAGGAAATCAGGATCAGCAGCGCACCCGCTGAGATCGCCGGCTTCACTAATGGAATGGTAATCTTCGTAATGACCTGTCCCTGCTTCGCACCTGCAATCCGGGAGACTCCTCCAAAGTCGGATCCATGCGCTCAAGCGCGCTCACCACCTGCATAAAGACAAACGGGAAATAATACGAGCACTCTACAAAAATAATTCCCCCGATGCTGTTAATATTGATAGGGGCCTTCGCCAGATGGAAAGTCGCCATCAGCCATTTGTTTACATACCCAGCACGCCCGGAAAACAAAAGATCCCATGCCATGGCGCCAAAAAATGGCGGAAACATATAGGGAATTGTAAACATGGCGCGCATAAATCCCTTCGCAGGGATATCGCTGCGTCCCAGCAGCCATGCGTAAAACAGCCCCATAACAGTTCCAAACAATGTTACCGCAAGTGCAATGACAATGGTGTTCCACATTGCCTTTAAGTTTTCCACGTTACCGATAACAGATACAAACAGGCTGGTATCAAATTTCCCCTTATAGAAAAACGCGTTGTATACAATCATGAAAATCGGGATTGCAACGATAACCAGCAGCAGGATGAAGCTGAGTACAGTCATTGCCTGATCCAGGCCAAACTTCCGTCCTTCCATGGCGGCAAGCTCAGAACCTGCAGTCCCGCCGCGTTGTCTTCTGATCGTCATACGGATGCCTCCTTTCTCTCATTCAAAGCTGTATCTGCGGAGTCCTTTGGCAGGTAGAATTCAGGATTTAAGAAGCGAAGCCCCACAATTTCTCCCTCTTTCTCAATCCGTCCTTCCTTGAGTGCATCGAAAGCATTTTTCTGCACGCGAACCTCTTTTCCGTTAAAATCTACAAAATAATCGTACTCGCTGCCCAGGAATACTGCCCGCTTTACCCTTGCTTTTACGGGCGACTGCGGGTCAAAGACAATATTGTTGGGGCGAACTCCCATATCTGCCATTCCCATACGCTCATACCCAGTCGGAACCTCTCCATCATAGAACACAAAACGGTTTGCCGGATGGAGAATGATATCCTCATCCGCGCCGAGCTGGCAGAGTTCACCTGAGGCATTCATGATCGCCATTCTGTCGCAGAGCTGCAGCGACGCCTCCTGATCATGGGTGATATAGAAAATGGTCGTTCCGATATTTTTCTGAATCTGTCTGATCTCAATCAGCATTTCCGCGCGCAGCTTCGCGTCCAAATTGGTGATCGGCTCGTCCATGACAATTACTTCGTCAGAACTCACAAGCGCCCTTGCAATCGCAACGCGCTGCTGCTGTCCGCCCGAGAGCTGGCTGGGCAGATAGGAGGCGTATTCGCTCATGCGTACCTGCTTCAGAGCATTTTCCGCCCGTTTCCGGATCTCCTCCCTGGGCATCTTCCGTTTCTTCATAGGATAGCATACATTCTCCATCACCGTCATGTGCGGCCAGACAGCATAGTCTTGGAATACTACGCCGACATTTCTGCGCTCTGGTGGCACATTGATCCTTCTCGTCTGGGAAAATACGCAGCGGTCGCCAATCCATATTTCTCCGGAAGACGGTTTATTAAAGCCCAGGAGACAGCGGATCAGCGTTGTCTTCCCGCAGCCCGATGGCCCCACAAGACACATGATCTGGCTGTCGTCCACCTCCAGGGAGAAATTCTTCAGAATCTGCCTGTCTCCATAGGCGAAGGAGATATTGTCAAATTTTATACCGGCCATCTCAAAATCCTCCTCGTCTTATTCTTTAATCTCAAAAATGCAAAAGGCGGAACCGGACACTTCCGGCCCCGCACATCTGACTGTCTTATTTAAAGATTCCATCAAAGGTATTGATAATCTCATCCGACTTGTCTGCAAGAGACTGTAAATCTACATCCATTGCCGCCCTGGCAATTTCCTCGACACTCGCACCCTTCTGCTCCACATCATTTCTGATGGAAAGCAGGTTATTCTCAACCAGGATTTCCTGACCCTCTTTAGAAAGAATAAAGTCATACAGCAGCTTTCCGTTCTCTTCGTTTGCACAGCCCTCTACAAGTCCGATCGGGGAAAAGATTGATACCAGGTCGCTATCCAGGTACTTAAATCCAAGAGGTGACCCTTCGTCTATCAGGTTCTGAGTCACATAATCCAGCATAACGCCTACCTTATAGGCGCCTGCCGCCACCTGATTGTGTGTTGCAGTCGTTCCTGATTCCAGCTCGCAGCCGTTTTCCTTCAACCTTTTAAAGTATTCCTCACCGTAATTCTGATTAGATAACATCGCCCCCACAAAATACTTGGTTGTTCCTGCGGAAGACGGGTCTGTCATAACAATCTGGTTGCTCCACTTCGGGTCAAGCAGGTCATTCCATGACTTCGGAACCTCTTCCTCGCTCACAAGAGATGTATTGTATCCGATTGCCATATTCATCATGCGGGCGCCGGTATAATAACCGTCCGGGTCAATGAATTTGCTGTCGATAGTGCTTGCCTCCGGGGAAGAATACTTCGCCAGGATACCCTCTTTCTTAAATCCGATGTAGTCAGACGGATCGCCCACCCAG
>SFNH01000044.1 GCA_004554205.1 Clostridium sp. | reverse complement strand
AGGGAGACCGGTGTAAACCCTGCTGTGAGGGAAGACGGTGAACACTTTTGCGAGGTGCCCGAGCAAAAGTTTTACATCCGTCGACCGAACAAAAGAGAAGACTGTGGCTGTCGACCGAACAAAAGTGAAAACGCCGCCCGCGACCGAGGTGAGCCGTATAGCTGCCCTGTTACAAGTTTCTTTAATTTTGTACTTCACAGAATGGAAAAAGTGTGCTATAATATCAAAGCACAGGGAGATTGTGCTTTGATATTTACAGATTCGCGGGGGTATAGCTCAGCTGGGAGAGCGCTTGAATGGCATTCAAGAGGTCATGGGTTCGAATCCCACTATCTCCATTCGGAAGGCCTGGTAAGATTACCGGGCTTTTGTTTGTGTAACAGGATGTGCTTGCGAAACTCCTTATTATGAAAGAAACGTGGTGTGAAGATGGAAAAGATAACGAGCTTTACGATCAATCATTTAAAACTGCTTCCCGGCGTGTATGTATCCCGGAAGGACAGGGCGGGCGACTGCGTTGTGACGACCTTTGACATACGCATGACGCGACCGAATTTTGAACCGGTGATGAACACGGCGGAGGTGCACACCATCGAGCACCTCGGCGCTACCTTTCTCAGGAACCATCCGGTATTTCAGGATCGTGTGCTGTACTTCGGCCCGATGGGCTGCCGGACAGGCTTTTATCTGCTTTTAAGCGGAGATTATCAGTCAGACGACATCGTGCCTCTGCTCCGGGATATGTTCGTCTTTATCCGCGATTACGAGGGTGAGGTGCCAGGCGCGTGCGCCAGAGACTGCGGGAACTATCTTGATATGAATCTGCCGATGGCAAAGTGGCTGGCGGGCAAGTATCTGCGCGAGGCGCTGGACGCAATCGGAGAGGAGCGGCTGAATTATCCGGCGGATTGAGTTTTTGCTGCTGATATATGAAGGGAGAGAATGCATGAAACGTTTTATATTAAAGGGGACAATCTGCCACACACCTTCCCTTGAGGAAATGCAGGTAGTTGAGGACGGATATGTTCTGTGCGAGGACGGAGTATCAAAGGGCGTGACAGAAAGGATCCCGGATTCCTG
The DNA here is from genome assembly GCA_004554205.1 of Clostridium sp. Lineage (GTDB taxonomy): Bacteria > Bacillota > Clostridia > Lachnospirales > Lachnospiraceae > Brotaphodocola. The sequence goes on along the minus strand of SFNH01000044.1, from coordinate 11,821 downwards.
GGGGGAAGCGCCGGTGGAGGATTACACCGGAAAGCTGATCATTCCGGGTCTGGTGGATCTTCATATGCATGCGCCGCAGTACAGCTTCCGGGGGACGGGCATGGATCTTGAGCTTCTCGACTGGCTGAATAAAGAGACGTTTCCGGAGGAAACGAGGTATGCCGACCTTTCCTATGCCGATCGCGCTTATTCTATATTTGCGGACAGTCTCCGGCGTGGAGCGACCACGCGTGCCTGCATTTTTGCCACGATCCATGTGCCGGCGACGCTGCTTTTGATGGAGAAGCTGGAAAAGACCGGACTTAAGACTATGGTCGGAAAGGTCAACATGGATCGAAACTCTCCGGATACTCTGCGCGAGCGAGACGCGGCAGTCTCGGCGGAGGCGACGAAGGAGTGGTTTTTGGCGGTTCAGGAGAAAACAGGCAGCGGAAAATGGCGCAATACAGCGCCGATCCTGACCCCGAGATTTACCCCGACCTGCACCGACGAGCTGATGGAGCGGCTGGGCGAGCTGCAAAAAGCATACCACCTTCCGGTACAGTCGCATCTCTCGGAGAATCCGGGGGAGATTGCCTGGGTGAAGGAGCTCTGTCCCTGGTCGGATTCCTACGGCGATGCCTATGACCGGTTCGGACTTCTCGGCGGCGGGGATTGTAAGACGGTGATGGCACATTGCGTCTACTCCGATGAGAAGGAGCAGGAGCTTTTAAGGGAGCGGGGCGTGTGGGTTGCGCACTGTCCACAGTCCAACACAAACCTGTCGTCCGGGATTGCCCCGGTCAGGGAATTTTTAGAGCGGGGCATAAAGGTCGGGCTTGGAAGCGATGTGGCAGGGGGGAGCAGCGCCTCCATTTTTCGCGCGATGACCGATGCAATCCAGGTGTCAAAGCTTTACTGGAGACTGGTGGATAGCAGTAAGCGGGCGCTAACTCTGAAGGAAGCATTTTACCTGGCGACCAGGGGCGGCGGGAGCTTTTTCGGCAAGGTGGGAAGCTTTGAGGAAGGCTATGAGCTTGACGCCCTGGTGCTCGACGACGAGCTGCTTAAGGCGGCAAGACCATTTACGGCGGAGCAGAGACTGGAGCGGATCTGCTATCTCGGAGACGAGCGGCAGATCGCAGCGAAGTTTGTGGCGGGCGAGAAGCTCTCTCTGTGAGGGCCTCCTTCCATCCCGAGGCGGCACTTGACAGACGGGGTGATGTCTGCTACTATTTTTCAAAACAGTACGTTTGAAGAATGACGGATACGAGGAGATACGTGATGAAAAAGGTAGTGAAATTTGGCGGGAGTTCTCTGGCGAGCGCGCGCCAGTTTAAGAAGGTCGGCGAGATCATCCGTGCCGATAAGACAAGGCGGTATGTGATCCCGTCCGCGCCGGGCAAGCGAAACCCCAGGGACGAGAAGGTCACGGATATGCTCTATGCGTGTTACGACGCGGCATCTGCCGGGGCAGGCTACAAAAAGCTGCTCGACAAGATCAGGGAGCGGTATCAGGAGATCATCGATGGTCTGGACTTAAACTTAAACCTCGATCACGAATTTGCCCGGATCGAGGAGAACTTTGTGAATGGGATCGGCAGAGACTACGCGGCGTCGCGCGGCGAGTACTTAAACGGTATCGTGATGGCAAATTATCTCGGCTACGAATTTATCGATGCCGCCGAGGTCATCTCCTTTGACGAGCATGGAAATTTCGAGACGGAGCAGACAAACAGAGAGCTCTCCGCCCGTCTTGAGCATACAGAGCGGGCTGTCATCCCCGGATTTTACGGCTCGAAACCGGACGGTTCCATAAAGACCTTCTCGAGAGGCGGCTCCGATGTGACAGGCTCCATCGTGGCGCGCGCGATTCATGCCGACCTGTACGAGAACTGGACAGATGTGTCCGGCTTCCTCGTGGCCGACCCGCGGATCGTGAAGAATCCGGAGGTCATCGAGACCATTACCTACAAGGAGCTGCGCGAGCTTTCCTACATGGGCGCGAGCGTGCTCCATGAGGACGCGATCTTCCCGGTGAGACGGGAGGGCATCCCGATCAATATCCGAAACACCAACAAGCCGGAGGATAAGGGCACCCTGATCGTTGAGAGCACCTGCAGAAAGCCGCGTTACACGATTACCGGCATTGCCGGAAAGAAGGGCTTTTGCGCGATCAATATCGAGAAAGCGATGATGAACGCGGAGGTCGGGTTCGGCAGAAAGGTACTCCAGGTATTTGAGAAATACGGGATTTCTTTTGAGCATATGCCGTCCGGGATTGACACCATGACCATCATGGTGCATCAGGACGAGTTTGAAGAGTACGAGCAGTCAGTGATCTCCGGCATTCACCGCGCGGTCGAGCCGGACAGCGTGGAGCTGGAATCCGATCTGGCGCTGATCGCTGTTGTGGGCAGAGGCATGAAGGCGACCCGTGGAACTGCGGGAAGGATCTTCTCCGCGCTTGCGCATGCCCGCATCAACGTAAAGATGATCGATCAGGGCTCAAGCGAATTAAACATTATCATCGGTGTGAAAAACGCAGATTTTGAGCAGGCGATCAAGGCAATCTACGATATCTTTATAATGGTAGAAATATGAACTCAAAAAATGAGGGGGACTGTCACTCAAGATGAGAAAATCTTACGGAGCTGTCCTGACAGTGTATCTTGCGGCTGTGATTTTGCTGTCGGCATGCGCGGGACCGTCCACACGGGTGCTGCCTAAGGCTGTGGGAGAGCAGGCGAAAGAGGGGGCAGACGAGATCCCGGTGGTGGATGAGGCCGACCTTTTCTATCTGAAAGAATCCCTGGATATTCTCGCGGCCATGCCGCGGGAGAACGGCAGCCGCGGTGAGAATGACGCGGCGAGGTATATGCAGCAGCTTTTAACCGACTACGGGTATGAGGTGGAGCATCAGAAGTTCCGCCGGGAGACAGGGGAAGGTCTGCTTACGGGCAGCAATCTGATCGCGACGCGAAAGACATCGAAGCCGGACGCGGATATCCTGCTCATATGTACCCACCACGACTCGGCGACCGAGAGCCCCGGGGCGCTTGACAATGCCTCGGGCGCGGCGACCCTGCTCGAGACGGCGCGGCTTTTGTCTGTGCTGCCCTCGGATACGGAGGTGCGGTTCGTCAGCTTCTTTGGCCATAACGCGGGTAATCTGGGGGCGGAGCAGTATGTGGAATCGCTCACAAAGCGGGAGCGGGAGCGCATGATCGGTGCGATCAGCCTTGACACTCTTGGCTATGTATATGGAAGAGAGCTGATCCTCACTACGATGGACGGGAAAGCGACCATGCTGGGCGATACGCTTGCCGACGCCGCGGAGGAATCTCTCGGTGAGAGATGGCAGTACAGACAGCGCACCGGGGGAGAGGACGGCGTGCTTTTCCGGGCGCAGATCCCGGTAGTTACCATCACCCGGAAACGGCAGCCGCCAGAAGCCGGAACTCCTCTTGACACAGTTGATATAGTGGACGCCCGGAGACTTGCGGAGGTAGTGGATGTGGTGTGTCAGACGGCGGCATCGGTGATGGATCCGGATTCGCCCTCGATGACGGCGAAGGCACATTTTTATAATAATTTGTGGGATTATATCTACGTCCAGAAAAAGGAGGACACGATTCCGTTCGGCGAGGGGATCGAGACAGTCCGCTCCCGTCTGGGAGTGAGCGGGACGCTTAAGACGATGAAAAGCGACGCGCAGGGGCGTCCCACCCAGAGCTACAGCTTTTCGATGAAATGGTTTGGGATGGATCAGACTATTCCCTCTGATTACTGTTTCGTGGATGGAAAGCTGGACGCTGTAAGCCTTGACGCGGACGCGGCAGGCGTGGGCTTTGAGGAGATGAAGGAGTGCCTGACGGATATTTACGGGGAGCCGCTTGAACGGAGAAGCGGACAGGGCGGTACGAGATACAGTTGGACGGATCCGGTCTACCGCAAAATTTTTTCACTGATACCGGGAAAAGACGGTTATGATGTGGAAATTCGGGAATACTCACCGGATAGGGTGATCTATGATACATACCGGGCGGACGGAACCCTCGCAAAGCGTCGGACGGGAGATAAGCGCGCAGGCGCGGTTATGAGCCTCGTGAAAAAAATCTTCCCTGAGAATGAGTATGACCGGATCGGAGCCATTGTCTTTTACACGGACGGCATCGGCGGGGAGAAGGTGCGCTTGTCGCCGATTGGAGCCCCCGGCGGAGCCGACGCGCTGTGGCAGATTTGGATTGATCTGGAGGACGCGCTTGATGAGGATGGAAATTTCCGCGATGAATGGGAGACGATCCGGCTTTTGACTGAGCTTTACGGGCAGCTTCTTGAGGCGGCGGAGCCTGACGGCTGCTGCGCGGTATTTGGTGAGCGCTTCTTAAATACCGCTCCGGGAACCATAAAGGCGAGGCTGGAACCGCCGGACTTTAAAGAGGCATTCGCCATGTTTGTCCTCGCCGGAAGACCCGAGCATAAGCCCGGCGACTGGAATGAGCGGGTCAACTTTTTCTATGAGTTTGAGCAGCTCACAAGCTACCGCGACCATGTGCGGCAGGAGCTTGGCATAAAGGAGGAGTATGCCGGAGAGGGTTGATCAAAACAGGAGGAGGAGCGTATGAGCCGGGTTGTTGTCATTGGCGGCGGAGCGGCGGGCATGATGGCGGCGGCTGCCGCTGCCGGGGCGGGGCACCGTGTCCGCCTGTTTGAGAAAAATGAAAAGCTGGGGAAAAAGCTCTACATCACCGGAAAAGGGCGCTGCAACCTCACCAACGCCTGCGATACCGCGGATCTGTTTAAAAATGTGGTCCACAATCCCAGGTTCCTCTACAGCAGCTTCTACGGCTTCACGAATTTTGACATGATGGCTTTCATGGAAGAAAACGGCTGTCCGGTAAAGACCGAGCGCGGAGGGCGTGTATTCCCGGTGTCGGATAAGTCCTCCGATGTGATCCGCACACTGAGCGCCTGTCTGCGTAACCTTGGCGTCGAGGTAGAGTTTTATGCCCAGGTCGCGGAGATCGTGAGCGGGAACGGGGCAGTGACGGGGGTGCGCCTAAAAGACGGACGGACGATCGACGCGGATGCGGTGGTCATCGCCACCGGAGGGCTCTCCTATCCGTCTACCGGCTCAACGGGAGACGGATACCGCTTCGCGAGAGAGCAGGGACACACGGTTACGGAGCTCACCCCCGCGTTAGTTCCCCTTGAGGTCAGGGAGCCGGTGGTGAGGCAGCTTCAGGGACTCTCCCTGCGGAATGTCCGTGTCCGGATTTTAAGGGAAACGGAGGTTCTGTATGAGGAGTTTGGGGAAATGCTGTTTACCCATTTCGGCGTCAGCGGCCCGGCGCTTCTTTCCGCCAGCAGCTTTGTGGCGAAAAGCTTAAGAAAAACGCCGCTTACCCTGTCTGTCGATTTAAAGCCCGCTCTGACCGCGGAGCAGCTCGACGCGAGGATCCTGCGTGATTTTGACGAGATCAAAAACAGGCAATACAAGAATGCGCTGTCGCATCTCCTCCCGTCAAAGCTCATTCCAGTCATCGTGGAGGCAAGCGGCATTTCGCCCGATAAGAAGGTGAATGAGGTCACGAGGCAGGAGCGCATCGGGCTCGTGCAGAGCCTGAAGGATTTTCGCCTTACACTCACGGGGCTTCGGGACTACCGGGAGGCCATCATCACGCAGGGCGGCGTCTCTGTGCGGGAGATAAATCCGTCCACAATGGAGTCAAAGCTTACAAGAGGGCTTTATTTTGCGGGTGAGGTTCTGGATCTCGACGCGGTGACGGGCGGCTTCAACTTACAGATTGCCTGGTCTACCGGGCACCTTGCCGGAAGCTCGATCCCGTTTGTCTAGGATGAGGCATAATGGAAAACGATAAGGAGTATGGAGACTGAGCAATGGGACAGAAAACATTTAACATCGCGATCGACGGGCCGGCAGGCGCCGGAAAGAGCACCATCGCGAAGCTTGTGGCGAAACGCCTGGGCTTTATCTATGTGGACACCGGCGCCATGTACCGCGCCATCGCGCTCTATTTCATAAGGCACGGGGTGGAGGCGGAGGACGTGGAGAAAATCCGTGAGACAGTCGGAAAGGCGGGCATTACCATACGCTACGAGGGCGGGGTGCAGGAGGTGCTTTTAAACGGCGAGGACGTCTCCGGACAGATCCGGACGGAAAAGGTCGGGAATATGGCTTCCGCCATCAGCGTGTACCCCGAGGTGCGGGCGCAGCTCTTAAAGCTTCAGAGGGATCTTGCGGCAAGTCAGAATGTGATCATGGACGGCCGCGATATCGGGACCTGTATCCTTCCGGACGCCGACGCAAAGATTTTTCTCACGGCAGACGCCTCTGTGCGCGCCATGCGAAGATATAAGGAGCTGTCAGAGAAAGGCGCGGCGTGTAATTTGAGGGAAATTGAGCAAGATATCATTGAGCGGGATAACCGGGACAAAAACCGTGAGACCGCGCCGCTTAAGGCGGCTAAGGACGCCGTGCTTTTGGACACCTCCGACATGGCGGTGGAACAGGTGGTGCAGGCGATCATTGATGTGGCGGTCTCCCACGGCCTTGAGGAGGAGCGTTAATGGAGGTTATCGTTGCAAAGACAGCGGGCTTTTGCTTCGGCGTGAAGCGTGCGGTGGAGAAGGTCTACGAGCAGATCGCCGCGGCCGACAGGCCGGTCTACACCTACGGCCCGATCATCCACAACGAGCAGGTGGTCGCAGATCTCGAAAAAAAGGGAGTCGCGGTCCTTCACACCGAGGAAGAGCTTAAGAACTTAAAGGACGGCATTGTCATTATCCGCTCCCACGGCGTCGGAAAGCACATCTACGACATGCTTGAGGCAAACGGGATCACTGTGGTCGACGCGACGTGTCCCTTTGTAAAAAAGATCCACCGGATCGTGCGGGAGCAGCAGGCGGAGGGCAGGCGCGTCATTATCATCGGCAATCCCAGGCATCCGGAGGTGGAAGGGATACGCGGCTGGGGGGACGGGAGCACTCTGGTGGTCGAAAATGAGGATCAGATCGATCTTCTGCCGCTCTCAGAGGGCGAAAAACTGTGCATTGTGGCACAGACGACATTTAATTACAATAAATTTCAAGATTTAGTTGAAATATTTGCGAAAAAGGGTTATGATATACTTGTTTTAAATACGATCTGCAGTGCAACACAGGAAAGACAAGTGGAAGCCAGGCGTATTGCTTCTGAAGTGGATGCTATGATTGTCATAGGAGGCAAAAACAGCTCCAACACACAGAAACTTTATGAGATATGCCAAAAGGAATGTAGTAACACTTACTTTATCCAGTCACTCGGCGATTTCAATCCTGAATGTGTGAATTCTGTGCGCAGCATAGGTATTACAGCAGGGGCATCTACCCCGAATCAAATTATTGAGGAGGTTCATACGAATGTCAGACTTAAGTTTTGAACAAATGTTGGAGGAATCATTAAAAACAATTCATACGGGAGAGATCGTCACTGGTAAAGTTATCGACGTGAAAGACGATGAGATCGTCTTGAATATAGGTTACAAGTCCGACGGTATCATCCCGCGGAGCGAGTACACCAACGAGGCGAATGTGGATCTTCGCACTCTGGTGCACGTCGGCGATGAGATGGAAGCCAAGGTCGTGAAGGTAAACGACGGCGAGGGCCAGGTAGCTCTGTCCTATAAGAGACTGGCGGCCGACAAGGGCAACAAGAGGCTTGAGGAGGCGTTTGAGAACCACGAGGTTCTGACCGCGAAGGTTACGCAGGTCTTAGACGGCGGCTTGAGCGTGGTGATTGACGAGGCGCGGGTATTTATCCCGGCGAGCCTGGTATCCGATACTTACGAGAGAGACCTGACAAAATACGCCGGTCAGGAGATCGAGTTTGTCATTACCGAGTTTAACCCGAGAAAGCGCAGAGTGATCGGCGACAGAAAGCAGCTTATGGTCGCGAGGAAGGCAGCGATGCAGAAAGAACTGTTCGAGCGCATCCATGTAGGCGACACCGTAGAAGGCACCGTTAAGAATGTGACCGATTTCGGCGCGTTCATCGACCTTGGCGGCGCGGACGGTCTGCTTCACATTTCCGAGATGTCCTGGGGACGTATCGAGAACCCGAAGAAGGTATTTAAGTCCGGCGAGCATGTGCGCGCTCTGATCAAGGATATCAACGGCGAGAAGATTGCATTAAGCCTTAAGTTCCCCGAGGAGAATCCGTGGGTGGGCGCGGCTGAGAAGTACGCGATCGGAAACATTGTGGCGGGACGTGTCGCCCGCATGACCGATTTCGGCGCATTTATTGAGCTGGAGCCGGGCATTGACGCGCTTCTCCATGTTTCGCAGATTTCCAGAGAGCACGTTGAGAAGCCGTCCGACGCACTGACTATCGGACAGGAGATCGAGGCAAAGGTTGTCGATTTCAACGGTGAGGATCATAAGATCAGTTTAAGCATCAAGGCACTTCAGGCGCCGCCTGAGGCTGCGCCGGCCGAGGATGCGGACGTCGCGGACGTTGACATCGCGGCAGTAGCTGCGGAAGAGGAAGCGGAATAAAGAACGAATCAAACTATGATATGGCAGAGCTGCGAAGCTCTGCCATAATTTCAACTCGGGGAGGGAAGCAAGGATGAAACAGGGGTTATTGCAGCAAATGAAGAGAGGGGTAGCCACACTTCTGATCGCCGTTATGATGGTGATGTCTCTGCCCGCGGAGCAGTCATTCGCCGGAAGAAGGGACTGGCCGACTGTGAATGTAAAGAAGGGTGAGACAGTATTTAAGGTTTACACAAATAAGCAGAATCGGATGCCGTATGCGTACAGTGCGGAGATTCGACTGAGCGACCGCAGCCTGGGGCGTACAGACAGCAGAGGGGAGCTGCATACTAAATTGCTCAGGGTACAGGATAACGGTATCGTTGGCTGGGAGAAATTTGACGTAATCTATATTGATTGGAACGGAAAGACATATATCTTTAAGGATCGGTCACTTGGTCCTCATATAAATGAATTTTATCTGAGTGATGGTGAGGCGATCACTGCGGAGGAAGCACTGGAGCGTAAGTGGGGAAACGCGTCGGTGATATCTTCCTACCAGGGAAAGACGACGGATCTTCGGCAAACGAGTAAAACATTTTCTGCCTACAAGGAGAAGCCGGGAAGAAAAGCGCAGGAGGATCGGATAGACACTCTGAAAATTGATGTTTCATCCGGCAAGGAGTATACGACAGGCGCCAGGTTTTATTTGATGCAGGGGGGAAAGCCTGTCGTGGAGAGCGCTGAGCCGAAATTTGAGATTCCTGTATATGACCTTTCCCACGGTGAAAATCCGAATTTCAGGGAACCGGCGCTTAAGGGATTTAAAGCGGGGGAGGCTGTTTACTTTGTCGTGATGGATAAGCAGGGAAATCGCTCCTCAAGCCGAATCGGTCTCAATATTGTGGCGGATAAGAAAAATGCCGCCGGCTCCACCAAGTTGAGCGCACAGCTCACGCAGAAGGCAGTGACGCTCAAGCTGAACGGTGTACCGCTGCTGGGTGATAATGTAGAGATGAATCTGATGCCGGCGGGTATGAATACTCCTTTCCTTTTCTACATAGACCAGGACAAGCTGCGGATCGGGATAAATCTGAAGCGTGAGTTTATGGAGGGTGAGAAAAAACCGGATGGTACGACCGGGGAACACAAGGCCACGGCAGTAGGCGGAAACAAGGCATTTTTTGAGGCCGTAAACGATGCGAAAAAGGGAAAATTTGAAAAACTGGACAGGATGTCAGCGTCCCGATTTAAAGCTACCGGGTACGCTTCGGCAAAATTCGACGCCTCTTTGAATTTTGTGGGCTACGGAGAGGTTGAGACATCCAAGATCATGGAGAACACCGGTACAGTTTCACTCGCAATTCACGGTCTGATTTACGGCAAGGTAGAGGGCAGGGTAGTTGCTCAGGCAGTTATAGCTTTTGTTCCCGTATACGGATATGCCGGGGCGACAGGAACTCTCGGCGCGGAAGGAGACTTAAGAGCCGCATTTATCCTTACGGGTGACGGATATAAATTCAGCGATTGGAGCTGGGATGTCGATGTGCTGGCGAGCGTCGGGCTGGAGGCCGGCCTTGGCGTAGGCATTCACGGTGTGCTGAGTGCAGGTCTCGGCGGCAATATCGGAGTGGACGGGCTGTACCGGTTTAAGAATACATATTATAAGGCAACTGCAAAGGGTGGTTTTTTTGCAGAGGTATACTTATCTCCGATCATCAAGGTTAAAAAGAACTGGCCGCTTTTAGATAAGGTGATTGCGGACGGATATATTAACAGCCAGTCGGGAAATGCGATGATGCTGCAGATGATGTCGGAGGAGGATGCGGCTTTTCGCGTGAGCTCTATCGACCAGTTTGAGCTGGAAACGCTTCCGGGGGATGAGCCTGTGCTTTTGGCTGTGTCGGATGGTACACAGGCAAGTCTGACAGATAATACAAATGACTTTATCATCAGCGGAGACGCGCTGCAGAGCAATACCGTTGAGCTGATTCAGACAGATAAGGGCGACTATGCGTTCTGGTTTGGTACAGGCGATGGTTCCTATGACAGCGCCGGTGTGATGTATGCGAAGCTTGCAACCGGGTCAGATGCCGAGACAGCATCGGCATCCCTATCGGGAGCAGGTGAAACAAAAGCGTCTCCGTCCAATGCGCCGAAAGCCTCACCGTCTGACGCCGGTGCGAAAAAGGCATCTTCGTCCAGTGCCGAGGAGACTGCCACCCCGTCAGATGCATCAAGTGACGGAGAGGAGCTTGTCAATGACCTGTCCGCCAATGCTTCGAGAAGCACACGGAATGCATCTGTGTATGGTCTGGCCCGGTCCGCCGCGCCCGGATTTGAGGGAGAGCCAAAGCGCATTGCCGCAGTCTTACCCGGCACGAATGTGGAAACCATGGATCTCTATTACGATGTGAAGGCTTCAGGAAATAAGCTCTATGTAGCTGTTTCAAAGAGTAAAGACAGGCTCGAAGGAGATACTCCTGAAAATGATGCGATCAGGGAAATCCTTTCTTCCAGTGAGATTTACCTGTTTACGATTGATGCCGAAAGCGGCGAGGTGGAAGATACACAGCAGCTTTCAGTGGATTCTAACTTTGACGGCGCCCCGAGCGTTTATGTCGATGAAGACGGTACCGTGTATGTGGCGTGGATCGAGACAGAGACCTTCGATGGAGACATTTTTGGGGAGAACGCAAACTATAATCTCTATCTTTACAGGGGCGCGGGAGCACCCGAGAGGTTATCCCTGGGAAGAAGCTTCCCGACCTCTAACCTGGAGATTGGAAAGTTTAACGGTACGGTTTCAGTCATTTATTCGGCAAAACCGGGCATCGGCGATGGTGAAGAAAAGAATGAGCTTTACTCCTATGATGGTGTGAACAACACGAGACTGACAGATAATAACGTAAATGATACTTCGCCGCAGATTTATATGACCGCCACGGGAAGCAACCTGGTATGGTATCAGGAGGGGGCTCTTATGGAGACTGCGAGCCCCGGGGAAGCCGGTACAGAGATCGTTTCGGCATCTGAAAATCCCATGGAGGGATTTACCATTCTCCAGAATAAGGACAAGACACAGACGATGATCGTCTGGGAAGGGATGGATCCGGATTATGGAGAGGGCAGGCCGAAAGATGAGGATTGGAAGAAAGCCTACTATGAGAATGCCCGCGTATCGATTCAGGCGGTAGAAAAGAGAGATTCAGGCTGGAGTAAACACTTTATCATTTATGATGAGACGGATTACCTGATTTCTCATGTCAGCGGATATCTGAATGAGGACGGATATCCCGTATTG
>SFNH01000191.1 GCA_004554205.1 Clostridium sp. | reverse complement strand
TCGGCAGAAAAAATCCGCAGGGCACAAACGCCACAACATTGCCGACAACATTTAAGAGGAACGCTTCCATTCCCAACTGCTCTCTGTAAATATAGAACCGTCTGATCTCCTTAAACAGTTCCAGATTGTATACATAATCCCGCTCCGCACTCACACGCCCAAAGGACTCGGCGAAAATCGCAAAGTAAACCAGGAGCGCGAGGTAAACGAGAAAAAGCGCCCATCCAAGCTTCCTGTTCCTTTTTTTATCTCTGATCATAAATTACCCATCCACATTCTGTTTTAAAACGTAAGCTCACCCTTGCGCTTCAGCAAAATCCCGCCGCTTACGATGGACAGGATACCGACCGTAAGCCCGGTCACAAGTATAATGATGCCGACCGCAATACTGCACGCGCCTGTGCGCTGCATCGTTTTATAAATCTTTTCCATAATCATCCTCCTCACTGTGCTCCATACTGCTCATAATATGCGTCAATCGCTGCCTTCAATGTATCGTCGATCACGATACGCCCCTTATACGGCTTATTGTAAAGATGCTCCACCACCTCCGCCATCGTCACGATCGCCGTGGTCTTAAAGCCGTACTTCTCCTCAATCTCCTTGAGCGCGGACTTCGCCCCCTGCCCCCGCTCCATGCGGTCGACTGAAACCACCAGTCCCAGCACATCCACGTCGCCCTGGGCGCGGATGATCGGCAGCGTTTCCTCTATGGAAGTGCCCGCAGTCGTGACATCCTCGATGATCACGACCTTATCGCGATCCCCGATCGGGCTTCCGAGCAGAATGCCCTTGTCGCCGTGATCCTTTATCTCCTTGCGGTTAGAGCAGTACCTGATGTCCGCGCCGTATAGCTCACTGAGCGACATCGCAGCCGCCACAGTCAGCGGGATTCCCTTGTAGGCCGGCCCGAACAGCACATCAAAATCAAGGCCGAACGCACTCTGGATCGCTTTTGCATAGTACCCGCCAAGGCGGCGAAGCTGACTCCCGGTGCGGTAAAATCCGGTGTTCACAAAAAACGGGGTCTTTCTTCCCGACTTGGTAACAAAGTCTCCGAACCTTAACACCTCACAGTCGATCATAAACTCGATAAATTCCTGCTTGTAACCTTCCATTTTACTGTTCCTCTCTCACATCTCTTTTCCGGCGATCCGCGAAACCCGGCCGCCCTGCCCTACTTCACACAGCCGATTAGCTCGTTTATGTCTGCGACGCCATGCTTCTCCATAAAACGCGCGATGCCGTCCGCGATCTCGAGCGTCGCGTACGGATTATAGAAGTTCGCCGTGCCGACAGATACCGCGGTCGCGCCCGCCATTATAAATTCAAGCGCATCCTCTGCCGTAGCGATCCCGCCCATGCCGATGACCGGCAGGCTCACCGCGTTCGCCGCCTGATACACCATACGCACCGCAACGGGCTTCACCGCCGGGCCGGACATGCCGCCTGTCTTATTTGCGAGCGCAAAGCATCTCCGCTCAATGTCGATCTTCATGCCGGTCAGCGTATTGATCAGAGACAGTGCATCCGCGCCGCCTGCCTCGGCCGCCTTCGCCATCACGGTGATATCCGTCACATTCGGGCTGAGCTTCATGATCACCGGCTGCCTCGCGTGCTTCTTCACCTCTCTCGTGATCGCCTCCACCGCTCCCGGATCCTGCCCGAAGGCGATGCCGCCCTCCTTTACGTTCGGGCACGAAATATTGATCTCCAGCATATCCACCGGCTCATCCGACAGCCGCTCCACCACGTCAAGATAGTCCTCCGTGGTCTTCCCGCACACATTCACGATGATCTTTGTATCGTACTGCTTTAAAAACGGGATATCGCGCTTCACAAATACATCGATCCCGGGATTTTGCAGGCCGATGGCATTGAGCATGCCGCCGTACACCTCCGCGACGCGAGGTGTGGGATTACCCGGCCACGGCACATTTGCCACGCCCTTTGTCACCACCGCGCCCAGACGGTTCAAGTCCACAAATTCCCCGTATTCCGCACCGCTTCCGAACGTGCCCGAAGCCGTCATCACCGGATTTTTAAGGGTGACGCCGGCAAGATTTACGCTCATGTTCATCAAAGCTCCACCTCCTGTGCCGAAAATACCGGGCCATCCTTGCAGATCCGCTTATTGTGCACATGAGAGTGCTCATCGACATCCGTCGACCGGCATACGCACGCTAAGCAGGCGCCGATCCCGCACGCCATTCTCTCCTCCAGGGAGATCCAGCACTCAATCTTCCTTTCCTGCGCGTAAGCCTTCAGCGCCCGAAGCATCGGCGTCGGGCCGCAGGCGTAGATCACGTCCGCTGTAAGCCCGTTTTCCCGGATCGCGTCGAGGACATTCCCCTTCGTCCCCGCGCTGCCGTCCTCGGTCGCCACATAAACCCTGCCGAAGGGCTCAAACTCCCGGTTTAAAAACAGCTCGTCCCGATAGCCGAGCACGATCTGTTTCTCACATTCAAGATTCTTTGACAGTTCCAGCATGGGCGGAATCCCGATGCCGCCCCCGATCAGGAATGCCTTTTTGCTTTTAAGAGGAAACCCGTGCTTTTAAGAGGAAACCCGTTGCCGAGCGGCCCCATGACCGCAATGTCGTCCCCTGCCCGGTAGCCGGAAAACTCCGCGGTTCCCGCGCCTGCCACGCGATAGACGATGCGCAGCCGCCCTCTGCCCTTATCCGTCTCACATAAGCTGATCGGGCGCGGAAGCAGCCTGCCCGCGTCCTTCGTATAGACAGAGAAGAACTGTCCCGGCTTCGCGGCTGCCGCGATCTCCGGCGCTTCGATCCACATACTGTAAATGTCTGCCGCCAGCGCCTCCTGGCTTACTACCTTCGCTGTCGTTTTGACCTTTCCCATGTGCCGCCCC
>SFNH01000190.1 GCA_004554205.1 Clostridium sp. | reverse complement strand
TCCTTTGCGTCCTCTCCGTCGATCGTCACCGTCTGCCAGTCTCTTATATCCATGCGGCCTGCCATATCGGCTGTGCTGACCTCTCCTGCCACGCGCTCCACCTGATTCATGATCTTCTCCGAGAACTCGGTCGGCAGATCATAGCCGCGCACGATCGAGAGAATATCCGTCCCCGGGTCGTTCACATGTCCCAGAATCTCTACGACCTTTCCCTCCGGCTTTTTTCCATTGCCGCCGAAGTCCGTCAGTTCCACCACGACCTTATGTCCGCTCACCGCTCCCTTGGAGCGCTCCTGCGGGATAAAAATATCCTGTCCGAATCTCGGATTGTCCGGCACAGCGAACCCGAATGTCTTGCTTTTTTCATAGGTACAGACAATCCGGCTGACCCCGCGGGTCAGAATCTTTGTGATCTGCCCCTCTCTGCGCCGCCCGTGCCCCTCGGCGCGTGTCAGCGCCACCTGCACGGTATCGCCATGAAACGCACCGTTCACCTGGGATTCCGGAATAAAAATATCCTCATCTTCCCCTTCGACCGTCACAAAGCCAAACCCTCTCGGATGCGCGGTAAAAACGCCTGTCAGGAATTTACCCTCCGACTTCATATACTTGCCCTTCGATGACACTTCCACTTTTCCCTCCGCCACAAGCGCATCCAGCACTTCCGCAAGGTCTCTTCTGTCACTCTTTGGCACATTTAATACTGCCGCGATCTCCTTTGCCTTCATCGGCACATATAGCTCATCGCAGATCAGTCCGTAGATTGCTTTTTTTCGTTCCTGTAAAAGTTCTTCTCTCATATCCTTCCTCTCCACAACAAAAAAGCTGCCGCAGATGCGACAGCCTCATTTTTAAAAGATTCCCAGATTCAATACAGCGGCAATGATGATGAACAGCGCAACCAGAATCTTGGTTCCCGTCACCAGCCGACCTTCCATGGAACGTCCTTTGTTTCTTCCCCAGTACGTATCTGCCGCTCCGGCGATCGCTCCGAGTCCTGCGGACTTTCCTTCCTGTAATAAGATAATGACTGTCAACGCCAAACAAATCAGTATGAAAACAACGGTTAAAATCGTCTTTAAAATTGCCAAAATAATTCCCTCCTACGGTAATCAACTCACAACTTTAGCTATTATAGCATACTCCCCCCGCGTTTTCAACTGTTTTTTACGCTCTCCCGAAAGGCTCCGCCGGAGAAAACTGCGCCGTCTCGCCAAGCTCCTCCTCAATCCGCAGAAGCCGGTTATACTTTGCGGTGCGCTCCGCCCTGCACGGCGCGCCGGTTTTGATCTGCCCCGCATTCACCGCGACCGCAAGATCCGCGATAAACGCATCCTCCGTCTCCCCGGAGCGGTGGGAGATCACCGTGTGATAGCCGGCACACTGCGCCATCTCGATGGCGTCCAACGCTTCCGTCAATGTGCCGATCTGATTCACCTTTATCAGCACCGCATTTCCCACATTTAATTTGATGCCGCACTTGATCCGCTTGGGATTTGTGACAAACAGATCATCGCCGACAAGCTGCATTCCGTCTCCCAGACGCGCGGTCAGACTCTGCCAGTCCTCCCAGTCATCTTCCTGCAGACCGTCCTCGATCGACACAAGCGGAAAACGCTTTGCCAGATCTTCGTAGAGCGCGATCATCTCCTTTGCATCCCTGCAGATTCCATTCTCCCCCGGAAAATGGTACATTCCCGTCTCTTCATTATATAACTCACTCGCCGCGGCATCCATCGCGTAGACCACGTCTTTCCCGACCGTATAGCCCGCCTTTTCCACCGCTTTTCCAAGATACCGGAACACCTCCCCGGCATCGGCAAGATCCGGCGCAAAGCCGCCTTCATCGCCGACCGCCGTCGCATATCCCTCCTCGTTTAAGATCTGGCGCAGGAAATGATATACCTCCGCGCCCATGCGCAGCGCTTCCCGATAGCTTTTCGCGCCGATGGGAAGGATCATAAATTCCTGAAAATCCAGGGAATTCTTCGCATGGACTCCGCCGTT
Source organism: Clostridium sp. (assembly GCA_004554205.1). GTDB lineage: Bacteria > Bacillota > Clostridia > Lachnospirales > Lachnospiraceae > Brotaphodocola. Next base: position 627 of record SFNH01000190.1, on the reverse strand, counting down.
TATGACATTCATCATGGGAACCGGCAGCCGCTTGGCGTTGCCTCCTCCAATATAACGGTAAAGCGGCATATCAAGCGCCGCTGCCGCCGTCTTCGCGCAGGCGAGTGAGACGCCTAAGATCGCATTCGCCCCAAGATTTCCTTTGTTGTCTGTCCCGTCCAGCTCAACCATTCTGCGGTCGATGAGTGCCTGATCCAAAACATTCATTCCAAGAAGCGCTTCCCGGATCTTTGTGTTGACGTGATCCACCACCTTCTTCGTGCCCAGTCCGAAATACTCCCTGTCGCCGTCCCGAAGCTCCACTGCCTCAAATCTTCCGGTGCTCGCTCCCGACGGAACCGATTCCCGCGCCGTAGTCTTTCTCCCCGTTGTCTCCGTCTCGGCGGTCACTTCCACCTCCACGGTCGGATTGCCGCGGGAATCCAGGATCTCCCGCGCGTGTACCTCTGTAATTTTCATAGTAAGTGCCATAAAAAATCCCCTTTCGCGTAACATACTTCTGCATCGTAGTATGTCCCGCAAAAGGGGAAAGTATTACTCGAGAATTCTTCCGTCCGTAGAAATAATGTCTACCTGCCACGGAATCATCTTACCGCTTGCCGCGAGTGCATTTTTCACCGCCTGTTC
>SFNH01000189.1 GCA_004554205.1 Clostridium sp. | reverse complement strand
GCGATGAGCCGACATCGAGGTGCCAAACTTTCCCGTCGATGTGAACTCTTGGGGAAAATCAGCCTGTTATCCCCGGAGTACCTTTTGTCCGTTAAGTGACGGCCCTTCCACTCGGAACCGCCAGATCACTAAGACCTGCTTTCGCACCTGCCCGGCATGTCTGCCTCGCAGTCAAGCCCCCTTGTGCCTTTACACTCGCGCTCCGATTCCCAACCGGAGTGAGGGGACCTTCGCGCGCCTCCGTTACTGTTTGGGAGGCGACCGCCCCAGTCAAACCGCCCGCCTAGCCCTGTCCCCGCCCCCGCTCAAGGGGCCGGGTTAGAAACCCCATCCGGCAGGGCTGGTATTTCACCGGCGCCTCCGCGCAGCCTGACGGCCACGCCTCACAGGCTCCCAGCTATCCTACACATGCCGAATAGGGTCCCAGCGCTAAGCTGCGGTGAAGGTTCACGGGGTCTTTCCGTCTAATTGCGGGTATCCGGCTTCTTTACCGGAACATAAATTTCACCGAGTCTCGCGTTGAGACAGCGCCCAGAATCGTTACACCATTCATGCGGGTCGGAACTTACCCGACAAGGAATTTCGCTACCTTAGGACCGTTATAGTTACGGCCGCCGTTTACCGGGGCTTCGGTTCGCAGCTTCGCCTTGCGGCTGACCGCTCCCCTTAACCTTCCGGCACCGGGCAGGTGTCACCACCTATACGTCCCATCGCTGGTTCGCAGATGGCTGTGTTTTTGATAAACAGTCGCCTGGGCCTGCTTTCTGCCGCTCATTATCATCTCTAACATGAGCCGCACTTCTCCCGAAGTTACGTGCGCATTTTGCCGAGTTCCTTAACGCGAGGTCGCTCGTGCGCCTCGGATTTCTCATCCTGCCCACCTGTGTCGGTTTGCGGTACGGTTCCCCCATGCCTGGCCTTAGACAGTATTTCCCGGCACCATGGCTGCGCCAGCTTCGCTTCGACTTTCTCTCCGCTCGCTCACGGCTCGGCTCGGGCGGTGGATTTGCCTGCCGCCCTCGACGCCTCGCCGCTCCGGCCGGAACTACCGTTCTCCGGCCTGGCCTCGCCTCATGCGTCCTGCCCTCGAAACATGGGGAAGCATCGGACTATGGACCGATTTCCCATCGGCTACGGCTTTCGCCCTCGCCTTAGGGGCCGGCTTACCCAGGGCAGATTGCCTTTACCCTGGAAACCTCGGGCTTCCGGCGGACGGGGATCGCACCCGTCTTTTCGTTACTTATGCCTGCATTCTCTCTTCCGCCTCCTCCAGCGCCCCTCGCGGGCGCGCCTTCATGGGTCAGCGGAATGCTCCCCTACCAGTCGCGCCATAAGGCGCGAATCCGCGGCTTCGGCGCCATGCTTAGCCCCGCTACATTGTCTGCGCGCGGATGCTCGACCAGTGAGCTGTTACGCACTCTTTCAAGGAATGGCTGCTTCTGAGCCAACCTCCTGGCTGTCTGCGCATCCGCACCTCATTTCACACTCAGCATGGCTTTGGGGCCTTGGCCGGCGGTCCGGGCTGTTTCCCTCTCGACTACGGACCTTGTCGCTCGCAGTCTCACTCCCGCGCGACAGGCGCCGGCATTCGCAGTTTGGTCGGAACCGGTAGGATTTGACTCCCCCTCTCCCGTCCAGAGCTCTACCTCCGGCGTCCCTGCGCGAGGCTGTCCCTAAAGGCATTTCGGGGAGAGCCAGCTATCTCCATGTTTGTTTAGCCTTTCACTCCTTACCACAGGTCATCGCTACCTTTTTTAACAGATTACCGTGCGGGCCTCCACAGGGTCTCACCCCTGCTTCACCCTGCCCATGGTAAGATCACATTGGCTTCGGGTCCGCGACGCGCGACTTTCTCCGCCCTGTTCGGACTCGGTTTCCCTCCGGCTCCGGGACTGCAATCCCTTGGCCTCGCCGCGCACCGCGACTCGCAGGCTTATTCTACAAAAGACACGCCGCAAGCTCCTGTGCCCGCGGCATCTTGGCGGTCCATGGTTTCAGGTTCTCTTTCACTCCCCTCGCCGGGGTTCTTTTCGCCTTTCCCTCACGGTACTTCTTCGCTATCGGTGGCCGCAGAGTATTCAGCCTTGGATCGTGGTCGACCCGGATTCAGGCAGGGTTCCTCGTGCCCCGCCCTACTCAGGCACCGCATCACGGAGGCGGGGCGCGTTGCGCGTACGGGGCTGTCACCCTCTCCGGCGGAGCTCTCCGGCTCCTTCCGCTGCGCGTCCCGATTCGTTCCCCTCCGCGGGTCATCCCCATGCGGCCCTACAACCCCGCTCTAGGCGGTTTGGGCTCCTCCCCTTCCGCTCGCCGCTACTCAGGGAATCTCTGTTGATTTCTTCTCCCGCGTTACTTAGATGGTTCACTTCACGCGGTGTGGCTCCGCCGGGCTATTTCATTCGCCCGCGCGGTGCGCGCCTCCCGGCGCGCGGGTTGCCCCATTCGGCTACCCCGGGATCACAGGATGTGTGCTCCTCCCCCGGGCTTTTCGCAGCTTGCCGCGGCCTTCAGGACCTCTTCTCGCTTGGCCATATTGCCTCTTCCTCTTTCTTACCTTCTCGTCTCGTCTTCCTTCCCTATCAGTTTCAAACAGCTTTCTTCGTTACTGGAGATTAGGGGACTTGAACCCCTGACCCTCGGCTTGCAAAGCCGATGCTCTAGCCAACTGAGCTAAATCCCCCAGGCACAAGGAACAGACAGCAGAAGCGTCAAGAAGAAACGCCCTTCTTACGGCGCACACTTGCCGCTCCCCTTCTCTTAGAAAGGAGGTGATCCAGCCGCACCTTCCGGTACGACTACCTTGTTACGACTTCACCCCCCTCGCCGGGC
>SFNH01000188.1 GCA_004554205.1 Clostridium sp. | reverse complement strand
TCCTTTGCTTCGCGGCAGAGCTGCCACAACATTTTTTCCAAGAAAATCACTCCAAAAAACCATGATTGGGGCGGAGAAAACCATGGAAAGGGCTGGACATAACCATTGGTGAAAGCGTATGGTTGAGCTACAGGCGGCTCCCAATCGCTTGCAGAAACCAAAGCCCGTGCCAGCATCGGCACGCTGGCACGGGCGAATCTTAAGCGTAAATCAAATCGAGGATACCAGGGATAACGCGGAGCACGAGCAAGCACAGGAGGCAAAGCGCGACTGCAACAATGAGGACGATTTTGCGTACCTTGCGGGGGCCGGCGGCAGCAGCGTCGTACTCCTCCTGAGTCATGTTGGCGGTGTACTCGTCGTAGAGCGCCGCGCCGAAGGAGTCGGTAAACTTGTTATCGATAATCATGATCAAATCGATCAAAGCGCCGATACCGCCAAAGCCGAGAGTGCAGAGCCAGAGGATACCGGTGCCGATTTTGCCGACATAAAAACGGTGCGCCCCCAAACAGCCGAGGAACAAGCAAAGGAGCAGCGCAACAGAGCGCTTTTTTTGGAGAGGCTGCGGCGCAGCCTGCACAGAGGCGCGGGCATCGGCCTTGGCCTGATCTCGGACATAGTTGACGGTGCCGCAGCCGCAATAAGGACAAATCAGCGCCTCGTCGGCTATCTCCTTACCACATTTATTGCAAAACATTGTAAAGCCTCCCAGCAGAATCAGAATAATAAATTGCCACAAATATAGACTACGCCAAAATTAAATTTGGTGCAAGATGGAAATATGAACGAAAAATGAACGCGGAATTTGTGAAAGAATGGAGGAATCGGGGAAAATGGAAAGAATCGAGATGTTAGAAGAAATCAAGAGGATGCTGGAAAGCGCGACGGAAAAGGAACTGGACATTGTGTGGCGGTTTTTGCGCGAGGTGGTAAAGCGTGGATAAAAAAAGAGCCGGGGACGTTAACCGTCCTCGGCCATTTTTTTTGCAATCTCGTCGAGCAGCTTCCACTCCTCTGCGCTGAGCTTGCTGATGATCGAGATAAAACGCTTTCGCGGCGCATCGTCCGGGTCAGCGACGACCTTACCGAAAAACTCGGCAAGCTCCTGGTCGCGCGTGAGCTTTTGGAACATATCGCCCTCGCCGGTACGGAGCCAATCTTCGCTTGCATTGTATGTGCGGCAAATATCAGATATTGTCCGATCACTCGGCAGAGATTTGCCGGAACAAAGCATCGAGACAAACGCGGACGAGACATGCAAGCTATCAGAAAATTTTGTGCGAGTAATACCGAGCGCATCAATAAGAGCGCAAAGTCGCTCTGAAAAGGTATGCACATTAAACACCTCCAATCATGTAACTAGCTTAACATATATATATCCAAAAGTCAAGGGAATAAGTTAAGTCAATTAAAAAATAATGCTTGACAACTTAATGGACTTAGTATATGATGTAAGTAGCTTAACAAAAAGATAACGTGCTTATAACAGAGGTGATAGAAATGTCCGAAAAGGAAAAGCAAATAGCTGAGAGCCTGAGAAAAAACACAAGCGGCCTGTCCGCTGAGCAGATGCAGCGTCTGGGCGATATCGCCTATGGCATGCTGCTGACCAAGGAGCTGGCGCAGGCGGAACGGAAGGAGGCGTAACATGCGGTACATAAAAAGAGCGCTGCGCAACCTTGCGGTGCTGCTTGCCGGAGCGCTATTCGGTTGCGGCGTGTGCGCCGGGGTGGAGTGGTTGGTACAGCAGATTCGCGCAGGGACGGAGACGGAGCAGCATCTGGTGTGTTTGCCGGTGGCGCTGCTGATCGCAGCGCTGGCACTGGCGGCGCTGGAAAAGGAGGGGTAACGATGCTGGCGGCAATTGCTTACCGGACGGAGGACGGCGGCTTTATCTCCGCCGCGCCGTTTGAGATCAAGCGACCCGAGGAGGGCGAGGAAAAGCTTGCGGCGTTCGCGCGCTGGGCCGCCGAACGCTACCGGAAAGAGGCAGAAGAGAAAAAGGAGGAAAGAGCGTGAGAATAACAGGAGCGAAGCGGAAACTAGTGTTGACACTGGAAGAGTGGCTGCGGATCAAGTGGGCTGTGGAGCGGGATACAATCCGAATGCGGCAGGAAAAGGAGTCATACGAATCGATCTTGAAAAATTTCAATAAGGACAAAGAGGCCATAACAACAGAGATTGCAGAGAAGGGCGTGACACGCTGCGAGGAAGAAATCTATTCGGCAAAAATGCTGTTAGATAAGATTGAAATGGCGGAGATTCTGCCGAGGGGGGAAGAGACGACATGAGCGACGTGGAGTTTATCACGGGAGCCAATCACCAGAGAGCGCGGGAACGCGAGTGGAAAGAGCGCAGAGCCGAGAGGGACGGCCTGCGGGAAAAGAGAGAGCGGGTACGCCGGACGGCGCTCTCCGTCTGCTGGCTGGCAGGGGCGTTTTTATCCGGCATGGCGCTGGTGCTGCTGGCATTGGAGCTGGCCGGTGCGGCGCTGGCCTTCGGCGGAGCGGCGGCGATCAGCGCTGCATTGGGGAGTGTGATGTATGAGCTGTGAGTATATTGCAAGAGCGCTGCGGTGCCTGGTGGCGACAGATTGGGAACAGGAAAAATGCGAGAAATGCCAGTATTGGGTGAAGCAT
>SFNH01000043.1 GCA_004554205.1 Clostridium sp. | reverse complement strand
AAAATGAGCGAATTCCGAATGTTTTTAGGATTTCGGGAGCACAAAGTGCGGAGAAATCCGGTATCATAGGGGTCAAAATACCTTTTGACCCCAACATCAATTTATATTATTATAAAAGGAGACTGATTTTATTTTATGTTAGATTCCGGAGACAGTACGGGCATACAAATTATCTCGTTGATCGCATTGCTGGCCCTCTCGGCGTTTTTTTCCTCGGCTGAGACGGCGCTTACCACAGTGAATAAGCTGCGGATCCGCACGCTGGCGGACGCGGGCGACAAGCGCGCTCTCATTCTGACTACGGTGATCGAGGAGCCGGGAAAGATGCTCAGTACCATCTTGGTGGGGAATAATATCGTAAACCTCTCCGCCTCTGCCCTGACGACGACTTTGACTATGGATTTGCTCGGCAGCAGGGCGGTGGGCGCGGCGACCGGCATTCTGACCCTCCTGATCCTTGTGCTCGGCGAGATCACGCCGAAGACGATCTCGACGCTTCATGCGGAGCGGATCGCGCTTTCGTACGCAAATGCAATTCACATACTGATGATCGTGTTTACGCCTGTGATCTTCTTTGTGAATCAGCTTTCTCTCGGCCTGCTCTTTCTGCTTCGGATCGATCCGAACAAAAAGCGGGACGCCATCACGGAGGATGAGCTGCGCACGATCGTGGAGGTGAGCCACGAGGAGGGCGTGATCGAGAGCGAAGAAAAGAAGATGATAAACAATGTGTTCGATTTCGGGGACGCCGTGGCGAAGGATGTGATGGTGCCCCGGATTGACATGGTGCTGGTGGATGTGAACGCCACCTACGATGAGCTTTTGGAAATTTTCCGGAAGGAGAAATTTACGCGCATCCCGGTGTACGAGGACACGACGGACAATGTGATCGGCATTATCAATATGAAGGATCTGCTCCTCTATGACAGGGAGAAGGAGCCGGAGTTTTCAATCCGAAGTTTCCTGCGTCAGCCGCTTTATACCTACGAGTACAAGAAGACGGCGGAGCTGATGCTCGAGATGCGAAAGACCTTCAACAACATCGTGATCGTTCTGGACGAGTATGGCGCAACGGCCGGCCTCATTACGCTCGAGGATATGCTGGAGGAGATCGTGGGCGAGATCCGCGACGAGTACGACGAGGATGAGGAGGATGAGGTGAGGGAGCTTGCCCCGGACGAATACCTTGTAAACGGCTCGGCAAAGCTCGACGACCTGAACGAGCGCCTGGGATTAAAGCTGGAATCAGAGGATTACGACTCCATCGGCGGTCTGGTGATCGGGCTTTTAGACCATTTGCCGGAGGAGGGAGAGTCCGTTGAGTATGAGAATCTGCGCTTTGTTGTCGAGCATGTGGAGAAAAACCGCATAGAGAAAATAAGAATCCAGCCCATTTAGGGTTCGCCTGCGGCGAAGGGCTGGATTCCTTTCCGGCATACCGCTTCAGCTTATCATGCCGCCCGCGGTTCCGCCCACAGCGCAGCAGGCGAGCGTAGTCAGCATCCGGGGAAGCTCCGGCGATGTCCCGCGCTGCATGATAAGGGATACGGCGAGGAGCACCAGGAAATACAGAATGCCGCTTATAAGCCCCCAGAGGAAGCGGCGGCTTCCAACTGCCTTTCCAGCAAGCAGCCCGCCGAAAAAGCAGGCGATGACGTAGACCGCGTACACGGCGGTGTTGATTTGCGCCTCCTTTAACTTCAGTTTGTAAAGGATAAAGGAAAGCGCCAGCAAAAGGATGCCGGACAGAAGGTAGGAGACAACGAGGGAGCGCAGCAGCGCTTTCGGTCTGGAAGTATTCATAACAGATCCTTTGGAACCGGGTTTGTTCCATTATATTTCCGGCTGTCCGCGTTTATACATGGGAGGGCCTAAAGTTTTCTCTTTTGTTCGGTCGCCGGATGCAATGCTTTTTTTCACAAGTTCAAAAAAGCATTCACCGGTCTCCCTCACGGTAAGTATATACTCCGCGACCGAGGGGCGGAGTATAAAATCAGTATAAAATCAGCATAAAACCGGAAAAACGCCTTGACACGGACAGGCAATGCGGATATAATGATATGGCGTGCAAATTCCACGTCATATTTTTGTGCGCAAAAAGCTGAGATTTACAGCAACCAACAGACAATATCACAGGAGGTGAAACGAATGCCAACATTTAACCAGTTAGTGAGAAAGGGAAGACAGACCGCAGCAAAGAAGTCCACGGCGCCGGCTCTCCAGAGAGGCTACAACTCTTTGCAGAAGCGCGCGACCAACACTTCTTCTCCGCAGAAGCGCGGCGTATGCACCGCAGTTAAGACTGCGACCCCGAAGAAGCCGAACTCCGCGCTGCGTAAGATCGCCAGAGTGCGTCTTTCCAACGGTATCGAGGTGACGAGCTACATTCCGGGCGAGGGACACAACCTGCAGGAGCACAGCGTAGTGCTGATCCGCGGCGGCCGTGTCAAGGATCTTCCGGGTACCAGATACCACATCATCAGAGGTACGCTGGATACCGCAGGTGTGGCTAACAGAATGCAGGCCCGCTCCAAATACGGCGCGAAGAGACCGAAAGCCGCAAAGAAGTAAGCAGCAAAAGAGACGCTGCTTAAGTTGTACCACTAACGTAAGTAAAAGAAGTTAGTGCCGGAAGTTGATATTGACTGTAGGTTGCAGGAAATAGAAGATTACCGAGCGCGAACACATTTTATGGAAACATGTGAGTACCGATGAATTAATGCAATTTATGATTAAGGAGGGAAGTAACGTGCCACGTAAAGGACATATTCAGAAGAGAGACGTATTGGCAGATCCTTTGTACAACAACAAGGTCGTCACCAAGCTGATCAACAACATCATGCTGGACGGCAAAAAGGGCGTTGCGCAGAAGATCGTGTACGGCGCATTCGGCCGTGTGGAGGAGAAGACCGGAAAGCCGGCGTTGGAAGTCTTTGAGGAGGCCATGAACAACATCATGCCGGTCCTTGAGGTAAAGGCAAAGCGTATCGGCGGCGCCACCTATCAGGTGCCGATCGAGGTTAAGCCGGAGAGAAGACAGACGCTGGCGCTGCGCTGGATCACCATGTTCTCCCGCAAGAGAGGCGAGAAGACTCAGGAGGAGAGACTGGCGAACGAGATCATGGACGCGGCCAACAACACGGGTGCATCCGTGAAGCGTAAGGAAGACATGCACAAGATGGCAGAGGCCAACAGGGCCTTCTCCCATTTCAGATTCTAATAGGAGGAAAAAGCTTTGGCTGGAAGAGAATATCCGCTTGAGAGAACCAGAAATATCGGTATCATGGCTCATATCGACGCCGGTAAGACCACGTTGACTGAGCGTATCCTTTATTACACTGGCGTAAACTACAAAATCGGTGATACTCACGAAGGCACTGCCACCATGGACTGGATGGAGCAGGAGCAGGAGAGAGGCATCACCATCACTTCAGCAGCTACTACCTGCCACTGGACGATCCACGGCGAGGACAACCGCCCGGTAAAGGGCGAGCCGGAGTACCGTATCAATATCATTGATACCCCCGGACACGTTGACTTCACCGTTGAGGTTGAGCGTTCCCTCCGCGTGCTGGACGGCGCTGTGGGCGTGTTCTGCGCAAAGGGCGGCGTTGAGCCGCAGTCGGAGAATGTATGGCGTCAGGCGGACACCTACAACGTACCGCGTATGGCATTCATCAACAAGATGGATATCCTGGGCGCAAACTTCTATGGCGCGGTAGAGCAGATACGCACCAGACTCGGCAAGAACGCGATCTGCCTGCAGCTTCCGATCGGCAAGGAGGACGAGTTCAAGGGCATCGTTGACCTGTTTGAGATGCAGGCTTACATCTATAATGATGACAAGGGCGATGATGTTACGGTGTGCGAGATCCCGGCTGACATGAAGGATGACGCGGAGCTGTATCACACCGAGCTGGTGGAGAAGATCTGCGAGCTTGATGATGATCTGATGATGCAGTATCTGGAGGGCGAGGAGCCGTCCATCGCAGAGTTAAAGAAAGTGCTGAGAAAGGCGACCTGCGAGTGTGCCGCGGTTCCTGTGTGCTGCGGCAGCGCATACAGAAACAAGGGCGTTCAGAGACTTTTGAACGCTGTTATCGAGTTCATGCCGGCTCCGACCGACATCCCTGCGATCAAGGGCACCGACATGGACGGCAATGAGATCGAGAGACATTCCTCTGACGAGGAGCCGTTTGCGGCGCTTGCGTTTAAGATCATGACCGATCCGTTCGTAGGAAAGCTGGCATTCTTCCGCGTGTACTCAGGTACGATGAATTCCGGTTCCTACGTCCTGAACGCGACGAAGGGCAAGAAGGAGCGTGTCGGACGTATCCTGCAGATGCACGCGAACAAGAGACAGGAGATTGACAAGGTTTATTCCGGAGACATTGCGGCCGCGGTCGGATTTAAGATCACCGGCACGGGCGATACGATCTGCGATGAGCAGCACCCGGTTATCCTGGAGTCCATGGAGTTCCCGGAGCCGGTTATCGACATCGCGATCGAGCCGAAGACAAAGGCGGGCCAGGGCAAGATGAGCGAGGCGCTCGCGAAGCTGGCGGAGGAGGATCCGACTTTCCGCGCTTCCACCAACCAGGAGACCGGTCAGACCATCATCTCCGGCATGGGCGAACTGCATCTGGAGATCATCGTGGATCGTCTGCTGCGTGAGTTCAATGTGGAGGCAAATGTCGGCGCTCCGCAGGTAGCGTACAAGGAGACCTTCACCAAGGCCGTAGACGTGGACAGCAAGTACGCGAAGCAGTCCGGCGGCCGCGGTCAGTACGGTCACTGTAAGGTTCACTTTGAGCCGATGGACGCAAACGCGGAGGAGACCTTTAAGTTTGAGTCTACCGTTGTCGGCGGCGCGATCCCGAAGGAGTATATCCCGGCGGTCGGCGCGGGTATCGAGGAGGCGTCCAAGTCCGGCGTCCTCGCGGGATTCCCGGTGCTGGGCGTGAAGGCTACCGTATTCGACGGTTCCTACCACGAGGTTGACTCCAGCGAGATGGCATTCAAGATCGCCGGTTCCATGGCATTCAAGGAGGCCATGCAGAAGGCAGGTGCGATCTTACTCGAGCCGATCATGAAGGTGGAGGTTACCATGCCTGAGGAGTATATGGGCGACGTTATCGGAGATATCAACTCCCGCCGCGGGCGCATTGAGGGCATGGATGACTTAGGCGGCGGCAAGATCGTGCGCGCGTTCGTTCCGCTGTCCGAGATGTTCGGCTACTCTACCGACCTTCGCTCCAAGACGCAGGGACGTGGCAACTACTCGATGTTCTTCGAGAAGTATGAGCCGGTTCCGAAGTCCGTGCAGGATAAGGTCATCAGCGAGCACAAGCGCTGATTCAGTAATAAGGGTAATTGCCGTTTCGCGGAACCGGGTATTTTCCCAACCCGCGAAACGGTAAAACAAAAAGGCTTGAAAATAATGCTAAAATAGCATATAATAAAAAACAGCCTATTATAAATCAACGGCCGGAAAGGCCAAGTTAAGGAGGACGTCACAAAATGGCAAAAGCAAAGTTTGAAAGAACAAAACCGCATTGTAACATTGGTACCATCGGCCACGTTGACCATGGTAAAACCACTCTGACCGCTGCGATCACCAAGGTTTTAGCAGAGAGAGTTCCGGGCAACGCAAAGGTTGACTTCGAGAACATCGACAAGGCTCCGGAGGAGAGAGAGCGTGGTATCACGATTTCTACCGCACACGTTGAGTATCAGACCGAGAAGAGACACTATGCGCACGTTGACTGCCCAGGGCATGCCGACTACGTTAAGAACATGATCACCGGCGCGGCGCAGATGGATGGCGCTATCCTGGTGGTAGCCGCTACCGACGGTGTTATGGCTCAGACCCGTGAGCACATCCTTCTGTCCCGTCAGGTAGGCGTTCCGTATATCGTTGTATTCATGAACAAGTGCGACATGGTAGACGATCCGGAGCTGCTTGAGCTGGTTGAGATGGAGATCAGAGACCTGTTAAACGAGTATGAGTTCCCGGGCGATGACACTCCGATCATCCAGGGGTCTGCTCTGAAGGCGCTTGAGGATCCGAACGGCGAGTGGGGCGACAAGGTTATGGAGCTGATGGCGGCTGTTGATTCCTGGGTTCCGGATCCGCAGCGTGAGACTGATAAGCCGTTCCTGATGCCTGTCGAGGACGTGTTCACCATCACCGGTCGTGGTACGGTTGCTACCGGCCGTGTAGAGCGTGGTGTGCTTCATCTGAATGATGAGGTTGAGATCATTGGTATCAAGGAAGAGACCAAGAAGACGGTTGTTACCGGTATCGAGATGTTCCGTAAGCTGTTAGACGAGGCTCAGGCAGGTGATAACATCGGCGCTCTGCTCCGTGGTATCCAGAGAACAGAGATTGAGCGTGGACAGGTTCTGGCTAAGCCGGGTTCCGTTAAGTGCCACACCAAGTTTACCGCTCAGGTATACGTTCTGACCAAGGACGAGGGCGGTCGTCATACTCCGTTCTTCAACAACTATCGTCCGCAGTTCTATTTCAGAACTACCGACGTTACCGGCGTTTGCGAGCTGCCGGCCGGCACCGAGATGTGCATGCCCGGCGATAACGTAGAGATGACCGTAGAGCTGATTCATCCGGTTGCTATGGAGCAGGGTCTGCGCTTCGCTATCCGTGAGGGCGGCCGTACCGTTGGATCAGGCAGAGTTGTTTCTATCATTGAGTAATAAACAGATCTGAATTAAACTAAGCTGCAATAAATGCCGCAATCCCTTGTTTATGAGGGGTTGCGGTTTTTTAAGCTCATAGGAAAGCGCGTCCTGTATTTAATAAAAAAATATATTGAAATTCACAATTCTGTAAAATTTTTGTGCTATGCTTATAACAGATATGTCTGCTGACGCAGACACCACCATGTATGAAAAGGAGCTTTGCGGATGAGACTGGATAAACGAGTGATTGCGTTGATGATGGCAGGGGCGTTCGGCGTGGGATTTGCGTTTCCGGGCGCAGACAGCGCGCCGGAGAGAGAGGGATACACATTTTCCGCCCGCGTGTACGGGCCGGGCGTGGAGAATCTGTCTGCCGCCGATCCTTACGCCCGCTACCAGTGGGGGCTTAAAAACGATGGGGAACTGCAGTATATCGAGACTGTGAATAAATTTCGCACCACCGACCCGTATCTGGCGCTTGAGATCGACCTTGCGAACTATCTGGGGCTTCCCGCGCCGGTGGAGGGGCCGGATGCCTATGAGTTACAGACTACCGACGCCGTAGAGGGCATTGATATCAATGTTCTCCCGGCGTGGAACGTATATGACGCCGATACCCGGGAGCGGCGCCCGGTGGTGGTTGCGGTCATTGATACAGGGATTGATTTCAGTCATCCGGAGCTTAAGGACGCGATGTGGGTCAACGCAGGTGAGATACCGGACGACGGCATCGACAACGATGGGAACGGCTATGTGGACGATATCAATGGCTGGAATTTTTTTAATAACACCAATCAGACGTTTGTGGGAAAGGAAGACGACCACGGAACGCATGCGGCCGGAACGATCGCGGCCTCGCGCGGGTCTGGCGGCATTGCCGGCATCGCGGATAACCGCTATGTGAAGCTGATGTCCCTAAAGGCGCTGGGGACGGATTACGGCGTTGGAGAGGAGGCGGCGGTAATCAGCGCGATCCGCTACGCGGAGGCGAACGGCGCGTCCATCTGCAATTTAAGCTTCGGCACCACGGTATATTATCCGAATCTGGAGCAGGTCATGCGGGAGTCCAAGATGTTGTTTGTAGTGTCCGCAGGCAACGGAGATGCGGATGGCATCGGCATCAATATTGATGAGAAGCCGGATTATCCGTCCTCCTTTGATCTTGACAATGTGATCTCCGTCGCGAACCTGATGTTTGACGGGAATCTGGACAAAAGCTCTAATTACGGGGTAAAGACAGTGGACATTGCCGCGCCCGGAACCTATATTGAGAGCACCACGGTGGGCAACAGCTACGCGTTTATGAGCGGAACCTCCATGGCGGCTCCGATGGTGACCGGGGCGGCGGCGCTCCTGTACTCCTACCGGACAGATATCAGCCTGCAGGACATAAAGCCGATCCTTCTTGCGACGGCGCGGAAGTTAGACGGGCTTAACGGGAAGACGGAAAGCGGCGGGCTGTTGGATACCTACGCGGCGCTGACCTACGGACAATAATACCGGCGCGGTATTTTAGCGTTTTTTCTCCTTCCGCTGTGAGAGCAGACGGTCGAACTCTTCCTCGTCTCCGGATTCCTGCAGCCTCTGGCGGCGGAGTTTGCGGCGCTGCTCCCGGGCCTCGGCTTCTTTTTTGCGCGAATACAGAAGCCACGCAAGCCCTGCGGCCAGAAGAACGATGAGGCCGAGGATCAGGATGGCGACAAGCGTCTCTTTTGTGGAAAATGGATTTGTGAGCTCTGTATCTGCTGTGTCCTTCGGCGCGTGTGCGGTGGAGGAACTCTCTACGGCGCCCTCATCCGCGACCGTGATTCCGTTCTTTGCGAGAAGCCAGGCGCTTCCGACGGCGCGGTCGTCATAGGTATAGCTTAAGAGCGCGACCGCGTCCGCGGGGTGGTCTTCGGGAAGCGGCTCCTGCGTGAGCTCGGCGTCCTCGAAGACTGCGGAAAGCGGCAGAGCGACGGTGCGGCCGGGCTCCACGGTGAGTTCCGATGCTTTGTAGGAACCGCTCTCCAACTCGACCATTTCGTCGCCGGTCACATAGCGGATTTCCTCACTGGCGATCTCTATATTTTGAAAGTTGCGAAAGCCAAAGTCAAGCAGTTCTTTGCCGTCCAAAAAATACTGTCTGGGCTGCCCTTTTAAGATCACGGATACCAGGCGGCGGCTCTCGCTCTCAGCGTAGGTCACCAGCGTATTTCCCGCCTTGATCAGGTAGCCGGTCTTGCCCGCGACTGCCGGCGGGAAGTAGTAATTGCTCGTGGGATCATCCGTGATGACGAGGCGGTGCTCGTTGCGGACTGTGAGGCCGCCGGGGCTGTTGGTTGTCGGCGCGAGCTTATGGGAGCGCGCGGAGCTGATCTTTACTAGCTCTTCATTATTGTACGCGGCCTGGGCGATCAGCGCCATGTCGTACGCGGTCACATACTGCGTGTCGCCGTTTAAGCCGGATGGATTATCAAAATGGCTCTCTGCGCAGCCGAGCTTTGTAAGCTTTTGATTCATCATCTCCACGAAGCCTGAGATGCTCCCCGCGACGTGCTCCGCCAGGGCGTTTGCTGCCTGGTTCGATGATACGAGCAGCATGGCGTAGAGGCAGTCCTCCACGGAGAGCCGGTCGCCGGCCACGACGTTGATCTTGTTGCCGCTGTCCGCCTCCACGCTGTAGACGGCATTGTCGGTGAACTCCACAATATCCTGCGGATCGGCGTGCTCTAAAACGATCAGCGCCGTCATGATCTTTGTGATGCTGGCTGGCGGGTAGGGCACATGGATATTCTGCCCGAACAGGACCGCCCCGGAATCCATGTCCATGACGATGCCCGCCTCCGCCTGGATGCCTGTATCGGAAGGCCACTCCGGCTTCGCCCACGCGGTGATGAGGAAAAGCCGGCATATCAGCAGAAAACATAAGATTCGTTTTATCGTTCGTCTCAATGGGAAACCTCCTGAAAATTGTCTCAGCGTAACTGTTACAATCATATCGTATCGAAAATAAATATTCAAGAAAATATTTTTTAAATTCCCTCTTCCATTTTTCGAGAAGTTGTAGTATGATGATAGCGGACACTAGATGTAGCGCGGATAACGCGCATATTTTACAACATATAGTACACAATAGAGAGGGAATGGAAATGAGCATGGATGTAAAAACAAATGTGATCAAGAGAAACGGAAAGGAAGTATCCTTCGATATTTCCAAGATCGTGAACGCGATCACAAAGGCGAATGAGAGCGTGGACAAGCTGCACCGCATGAATGAGTATCAGATCAGGGCGGTTGCCGACACCATTGCGAAGAAGGTCGATGAATCGACCCATGCGGTGAATGTGGAGGATATTCAGGATATGGTGGAGACCGGCATCATGGAGATGCGCGGCTACGAGGTGGCGCAGAGGTATGTGCGCTACCGCTATAAGAGGGAGATCACCCGCAAGTCCAATACCACGGACAACGGTATCTTATCCCTGATCGAGCATATCAATGAGGAAGTGAAGCAGGAGAACTCCAACAAAAACCCGATCATCAATTCCACCCAGCGCGATTATATGGCGGGCGAGGTCAGCAAGGACTTAAGCCGCCGCGTGCTCCTGCCGGAGGACGTGGTACAGGCGCACGAGGCGGGCATCATCCACTTCCACGACACGGACTACTACGCGCAGAAGGAGCACAACTGCGACCTGATCAATCTTGAGGATATGCTGCAGAACGGCACGGTCATCAGCGAGACCATGATCGAGAAGCCTCACAGCTTCTTCACCGCCTGCAATGTGACGACTCAGATCGTGGCGCAGGTGGCGAGCAACCAGTACGGCGGGCAGTCCTTTACCCTGGCGCACCTTGCCCCGTTTGTGGATATCAGCAGGCAGAAGATCAGAAAAGGCGTCATCGAGGAGCGCACCGAGTGCGGCGAGCCTCTTGACAAGACCGTGATAGAAAAGATCGTGGAGCGCAGGCTCCGCGACGAGATCAAGAGCGGAATTCAGACGATCCAGTACCAGCTCATCACCCTGATGACCTGTAACGGACAGGCGCCGTTTGTGACGGTGTTCATGTATCTGGACGAGGTGCCGGAGGGGCAGACGAGGGATGATCTTGCGCTGATCATCGAGGAAGTCCTGATCCAGAGGATGCAGGGCGTGAAAAATGAGAAGGGCGTGTGGATCACCCCGGCATTCCCGAAGCTGATCTATGTGCTCGATGAGGACAATATCACCGAGGGCGCAAAATACTGGCATCTGACCGAGCTTGCGGCAAAGTGTACGGCGAAGCGCCTTGTGCCGGACTACATTTCCGCGAAGATCATGAAGCAGCTTAAAAAGGGCAGCGTATATCCGTGCATGGGCTGCCGCTCCTTCCTGACTGTGGAGGAGAACCACAAGAACCCGGACGGAAGCTACAAGTTCTACGGGCGCTTCAACCAGGGCGTTGTCACTATCAATCTGGTTGACGTGGCCTGCTCCGCCGAGGGCGATATGGAGAAGTTCTGGCAGGTTCTCGATGAGAGACTGGAGCTGTGCCACCGTGCGCTGCGCTGCAGGCATGAGCGCCTCAAGGGTACGATATCGGATGTGGCTCCGATCCTGTGGCAGAACGGGGCGCTTGCGAGACTGAAAAAGGGCGAGAAGATCGATAAGCTTCTGTATGGCGGCTATTCTACGATCTCCCTGGGGTATGCGGGGCTGCATGAGATGTGCGTGCGCATGACCGGAAAGTCCCACACGGATCCGGATGCGATGCCGTTTGCGTTGTCCGTGATGCAGCGTCTGAATGATAAGTGCGCGGAGTGGAAGGCGGCGGAGAACATCAGCTATTCGGTTTACGGGACGCCGATGGAGTCCACCACCTACAAGTTTGCGAAGTGCTTGCAGAAGCGTTTCGGCATCATCCCGGGCGTGACGGATAAAAACTACATTACCAACAGCTATCATGTGCATGTGTCCGAGGAGATCGACGCATTCAGCAAGCTGAAATTCGAGTCGGAGTTCCAGAAGCTGTCCCCGGGCGGCGCGATCAGCTATGTGGAGGTGCCGAATATGCAGCAGAATATCCCGGCAGTATTGTCCGTGATGCAGTTTATCTACGACAACATCATGTATGCGGAGTTAAACACCAAGAGCGATTACTGCGAGTGCTGCGGCTACGACGGCGAGATCAAGATCGTGGAGGACGAGTCCGGGAAGCTCGTATGGGAGTGCCCGAACTGCGGCAACCGCGACCAGGACAAGATGAGCGTGGCGCGCCGGACCTGCGGATACATCGGAACCCAGTTCTGGAATCAGGGGCGCACCCAGGAGATCCGCGACAGGGTGCTGCACCTGTAAGAAGAAAAGTAACAGTTTGGGGGTGCGGCTGATACTGCCTCGCCCCTCGGTCGCGGAGTATATACTCACCGTGAGGGAGACCGGTGTAAACTCTGCTGTGAGGGAAGACGGTGAACACTTTTGCGAGGCGACCGAGCAAAAGCGAAGACTGTGGCCGGCGACCGAACAAAAGAGAAAAACCCGGCCGCGACCGAGCAAAGGTGGAGACGTAGGCAGAAAATGATTGTGTTTGTGACCCGAATGTGGTAAAATAAGGACGACGCAACAAAAAGCGACAAAAAGAGGAGGAATGGTTTATGTTGTCAAGAGCAGAACTAAAGTCAAGGGCAAAGGAAAGCGTGAAAAAATACTACTGGGCGGCAGTGCTTGTCTGCTTCCTTACCACACTCCTTTCGGGAGGTATCGGTTCGAGCGTCGCTAGCAGAATGAATGGAAGTGATCCGGAGATTAAGCAGGCGCTGGCACAGATGGACACGTCTCTGCTGCTGGGGATCGCTGCGGTGCTGATGACGGTTATTCTGGTTGCAGCTGTGGTCAGCACTCTGTGGAATATCTTTGTGGGTAATGTGATCACGGTGGGCGCATGCCGCTTCTTTATGGAGAGCCGGGAGCGCCAGACCTCCGCGGGAGTGGGACGCCTGTTCTACATCTTCAAGAGCGGCGGCTACTTAAACACGGTGTTAGCACTCTTCCTTAGAAACCTGTTCATCAGTCTGTGGAGCCTGCTCCTCGTGGTTCCGGGCATTATCAAGGCCTATCAGTACGCGATGGTTTCCTATATCCTGTCTGAGAACCCGCAGATGAACTGGCGGGAGGCGTTCGATCTGAGCAAAAAGATGATGGATGGTCAGAAATGGAATCTGTTTGTCCTGCAGCTCTCCTTTATCGGCTGGCTGCTTCTCGGAATCCTACTCTGCGGCGTAGGCATACATTTTGTATTACCGTACATGAATGCGGCCGAGGCAGAGTTCTACGCCGAGCTGCGCAAGAATTCCGGCATGATCGGAAAAGGCCTTCCGGGCTTCGGCGATCAGCCTGAGGTTCCTTACGCA
>SFNH01000187.1 GCA_004554205.1 Clostridium sp. | reverse complement strand
AAAAAGAGTTCCGCTTGCGGAACTCTTTTTCGTTTACTGAATGTCTACAATGACCTTCTTTTCTTCTTTGGAAGCGGCCGCCTTGACAACGGAACGGATCGCCTTCGCAACGCGTCCCTGCCTGCCGATCACCTTACCCATGTCGGAGGGAGCCACCTTCAGTTCAATAAAGGTGCCGTCTTCCTTCTCTGTCTCGGTAACAACCACCTGATCAGGATTGTCAACCAATGCTCTTGCAATAACCTCAACTAATTCCTTCATAGCGATCACCTCTTAAGCTTACTGAATGCCAGCGGTCTTTAAAAGCTTTGCTACGCGGTCGGTCGGCTGAGCACCGTTTGCTAACCACTTTTTGGCTGCTTCCTCGTCAAACTTGATGCCGCTCGGCTCCAGGTTTGGATCGTAAGTACCAACCTCTTCAATGAATCTTCCGTCTCTCGGCGATCTTGCATCCGCAACAACGATTCTATAAAAAGGTTTCTTCTTAGCACCCATTCTTCTTAATCTCATCTTCACTGCCATCTCAAATTTCACCTCCTTAGCCTTGTACTGAAATCTATAAACAAATACAGAGAAAACCCTGCATTGTTACCAAAGTTACCGTGTCTGCCCTAAAACGGCATTTTAAATCTGCCGCCGGGCATCCCGAAGAGACCGCCGCGCCCGCGCTTTGCGCCCATCATTCCCGGAAGCTGCTTCATCATCTTCTTCATCTGGTCGAACTGCTTGACGATCCGGTTGACCTCGCCGATATCGACGCCCGCGCCCTTCGCGATCCGCTGCTTGCGGGAGAGGTTTAAGATGGCGGGATTGGCGCGCTCCTCCTTCGTCATGGAGAGGATGATCGCCTCGATCCGATCCATGGATTTCTCGTCAACCTCAGGCATAGCTCCCTTTAGCTGGCCCATGCCCGGCATCATGCTCAAGATGCTGCTTAAACCGCCCATCTTCTTGATCTGGCGCATCTGATCCAGAAAATCGTCGTAGTCAAACTCCGCTTTCTTGAGCTTCTGGCTCATCCTGCGTGCCTGCTCCTCGTCCACCTCCATCTCAGCCTTCTCGATCAGGGTCAGGATATCCCCCATGCCGAGAATGCGGGAAGCCATGCGGTCGGGGTAAAACTGCTCCAGATCTGACAGCTTTTCGCCCATGCCGACATAAAGAATCGGTTTCCCGGTGACTGCGCGGATAGAGAGCGCGGCACCGCCACGGGTATCGCCGTCGAGCTTTGTCAGGATAACGCCGTCAATCCCGACCTTGTCCTGGAAATTCGACGCTACATTGACCGCATCCTGACCGGTCATGGCGTCAACCACTAAAAGGGTCTGGTCTACATTTATCGCAGCCTTGATGTTCTGAAGCTCCTCCATCATGTCCTCGTCGATGTGCAGACGTCCGGCGGTATCTAAGATCACCACGTTGCAGCCGTTTTTCGCCGCGTGCTCCACTGCGGCCTTCGCGATATTGACCGGGTTCTGGCTCTCTCCCATCGAGAACACAGAAACCCCCTGTTTCTCTCCGTTGATCTGAAGCTGCTTCACGGCCGCGGGACGATACACGTCGCAGGCGGCGAGCACGGGCTTTCTGCCCTTCGCCTTGAGCTTTCCCGCGATCTTCGCGGCAGTCGTGGTCTTTCCTGCGCCCTGAAGCCCCGCCATCATAATGACGGTGATCTCATTTGAGGGCTTTAAGGCGATCTCCGTCGTGTCGGAGCCCATCAGACGGATCAGCTCCTCATTGACGATCTTGATCACCATCTGTCCCGGCTGCAGGGAGCCGAGCACTTCCTCGCCTACGGCGCGCTCCTGTACGGAGCTTATAAACTGCTTCACCACCTTGAAGCTTACGTCTGCCTCCAAAAGCGCCATCTTGACTTCCTTTAGGGCAGCCTTTACATCAGACTCCGTCAGACGCCCCTTGCCGCGCAGGCTCTTAAACACGCTCTGTAATTTATCGGATAAGCTCTCAAAAGCCATATAAGTCCTCCCAAAAAAGAACAGTCACGCCCTCACAACTCCAGGATGTTATTGGAAATCTGCTCGATCTCATCAATCAGCGCCTCATCCCTCGTCTCCATAAATACCCTTGTCTTGCGGTTGATCTCCTCAACCATCTCACGGGTCTTCTGAAATTTGCTGATCAGTTTAAGCTTCTCCTCGTAGCCGCTTAAGATCTTATCGCAGCGCCTGATCAGATCGTGGACGCCCTGGCGGCTGATGCCCTGCTCCTCGGCAATCTCGCTCAGGGACATATCATGAAACACCACGTCCTCATAAACGCTTCTCTGATGATCTGTGAGAAGCTCGCCGTAGAAATCGTACAATAAGCTCTGCTTTACAATGCTCTCCATAACATCACCTGTGTTATCATACACGAAAGAGACAGAGGCGTCAAGTATTTTTTCTTGACACACTTTTTCCTTCTTTTTACACCGACATCGCCGTCTGCACGATCATGCAGAACAGGCATGCCGCAGCACAGATTCCGTAGAGAATCTCGCTCTTTCCTTCTGTTGAGAAAAATCCCACGCCGGCCACCACGAACCCTGCTCCCGCGGCAATGACCGGCCACATAAAAAGACCGAAGGCAGTACCGCTCCATCTGCAGATCACAAGCGCCGCAGCAAAACCGCACGCTGCCGCAACAAGCCAAACCATGATCTGTTTCATCC
>SFNH01000186.1 GCA_004554205.1 Clostridium sp. | reverse complement strand
ATATAAAGGGATAATATCTACTGCATACAATATTGTCTTTTTATATAAAGGGATAATATCTACTGCATACAATATTATCCTTTTATATAATTAGATAGTATATCGTCTCTGCAAAAGAGGAAAATTGGCTATTTTTGTCTCATTTAATGGAAGGGATATGTTGAAAGGAAAGCACAAAGTCAAAGACAGATGGTATGGAAGGAGCCATAGGGATGATAAAGAGTTAAGTCGCAAGCGCTATGTGCCTCATGCCGCGCTGCCTCGGAAACCGCAATTCGAGTTTGAGCAGCTTTATCGCTCGGTGTTCACCGAGGAGCGTCGCTATGTGGAAAACCAGGTGACCTACGTGAAGCTGCCCGACCGCTACAAGCCTTCGGGCATAGAGATACTCGATCTCTACATCGACCGTCTGCATCGGGGAGGAATTTCGGTGTCAGGCTTTTGCAAGGAGCTGGGGGTATTGCCCTTGGAGCTGAACGGTTTTATCTTCCTGCTGACGGGAATGACCAACGAGGAGTTTCGCACACGCTGGATGTTGATGCGTGCCGATGAGCTGCTGCGTTACAGTGACCTCCCGATTACAAAAATTGGCGCACGTTCCGGCATCGGATCGCACACCAATTTATATCATTTCTATCAGCGGGAATGCGGCTGCTCGCCCTTCGATCGCCGCTATATGTTGCGGCAGCCGAATGATGCGGGGCGGTATCGCTGACGCTTCCTACTTGCGGCAGGTCAGCTCGTCGAACGACTGATCCCAATCTTTCCAGACCGGTTCGATGCCGAGGGCACGCAACGCCGCAGCCACCTCGCCCGTCTTGCGCTCGTCGCTGACGTGGAATTGCTCCAGCGCCTGCGGATAGGAGTAGTAACCTCCCGGGTCGGTCTTGCTCTCCGCGCTCATCGTGGTCACGCCGAGGCGCGCCATGTGGTTGCGGAAGGAGGCACTCTCGCGGGTGGAATAGGAAATATCCACATCGTGGTCGAAGATGCGGGTGGCGAAGGTGACCTGCGCCAGCTCCCGATCGCTCATCACGACGTTAGGCTGGAAACCGCCATTCTCCGAAGGACGCATCCGGGGGAAATTGAAGCTGTATTTCGTTTTCCAATAATGCTTTTGCAGGTAGCGCAGGTGATGCGCCATCATGGTGATGTCGGTGCGCCACTCTTTCTCCAATCCGACCAAGACACCCATGCCGATGGAGTGTACGCCGGCCTGTCCCATACGGTCGAATCCATTCACGCGCCACTCGAAGTTGGCTTTCATGCCGCGGGGATGGTAGATGTTATAGTTTGCCTTGTGATAGGTCTCTTGGAAACAGATCACGCCGTTCATGCCGTGATGCGTCAGCTCCTCATATTCCTCCACGGAGAGGGGCATCACCTCGATCTTCAGGTTGGAGAAATAGGGGCGCGCCAAGTCGAGCGAACGAGCGATGTAGGGTACGCCGGCCTTCACCGGGTTCTCGCCGGTCACGATCAGCAGGTTCTCGAACGGGCCGAGCTTTTTGATGGCCTTGTATTCGTTGACCATCTCCTCCTCCGTCAAGATGGTGCGCTTCATGGGGTTGCTCACGTGGAACCCGCAATAGACGCAGGAGTTGGTGCAGGAGTTGGTGATATAGAGCGGGATGAAGATCTGCATCGTGTTGCCAAACCGCTCACGGGTGTAACGATAGCTCAGTTGCGCCATCGTCTCCAAATAGGGTTCAGCGGCAGGAGAGATCAAGGCCATGAAGTCCTCCACATCGAGGTGGCTCTTCGCCAATGCGCGGCGTACGTCCGCATCGCTCTTGGCGTAGATGGCCTCCGTCGTGGCATCCCAATCAATCTTTTCTAATACTTCTGAGAACATTAAATGAATGTTTTATAGATGAATGCTGTTTTCTGATTTTACTGCAAGAACGCCGTCAGCGGCGAGGAGGCGTTGGCCTCGAAGTTGGCGCTGACACTGCCCAATCCGGCCTCGTAAGCCTCTCGACCCGCCTCCACAGCCTGCCGGAATGCGTTGGCCATGCGGACAGGATCGGCGGCGATCGCGATCGCCGTATTGACCAAGACGGCAGAGGCTCCCAATTCCATCGCCTCGGCTGCGTGGCTGGGCGAGCCGATGCCGGCATCCACCACGACGGGAACACCCGCTTGCTCAATGATAATCTGCAAGAAATCTTTCGTGCGCAAGCCGCGATTCGTGCCGATCGGTGCGCCAAGCGGCATCACGGTAGCGGCGCCTGCCTCCTCCAATCGTTTGCACAAGACAGGATCGGCTTGGCAATAGGGCAGCACGACGAAGCCCAACTTCACCAGTTTCTCCGTCGCTTTCAACGTTTCAATCGAGTCGGGCAACAGGTAGCGCGGATCGGGATGGATCTCCAGTTTCAGCCAGTTGGTGCCGAAAGCCTCGCGGGCCATCTGTGCGGCGAAGACCGCCTCCTCGGCGTCGCGCACACCGGAGGTATTGGGCAGGAGTTGGATATGCTCATGCGTGATGTGGCGCAACATATCATCCTCCGGATTCTCTAAGTCGATCCGTTTCATGGCGACAGTCACCATCTCTGAACCGGAAGTCCGGATCGCTTGCTCCATCAACTCGTTGGAGCGGAACTTACCAGTACCTAAAACAGGCGGGAAGAGAAGCTCTTTCCCGCGATCGTTAATTTTTCCATTTATCTCT